>JBBTFC010000053.1:5184-14049 GCA_038042015.1 Deltaproteobacteria bacterium | reverse complement strand
GAATAAGAATCAGTTACCGCCTTTATCCCGAATGATGTGTTGATGACCATCGCAATCTCTCCGCTTTTTATCTTGTCAACTATATGAGGCCTGCCCTCTACGACCTTATACACAAATTCTGCATTAACCCCTTTTGATTTCAGATGCTGAGCAGTCCCGCTTGTCGCTATGATTTTAAAACCCATAGACTCTAATTTCCTTGCAGCCGGTATAATCTCATCTTTGTCATCGTCTTTAACACTGATAAATACTGTGCCTTTTAAAGGGAGCTTTGCCCCTGCTGCAATCTGGGCCTTTGCAAATGCCCTACCAAAATCCCTGTCTATCCCCATGACCTCGCCTGTTGATTTCATCTCAGGGCCAAGTATGGTATCAACTCCGGGAAATTTTATAAACGGAAATACCGATTCTTTTACCGATATATGTTTTGGCGCAGCCTCTTCTGTAAGACCCAGTTCTTTAAGCGTCTTGCCAAGCATAACCTTTGCAGCTATCTTTGCAAGCGGCCTTCCTATTGCCTTACTTACAAACGGAACAGTCCTGGATGCCCTTGGATTCACCTCAAGTATATAGACCGCATTATCCTTTACTGCAAACTGGATATTCATAAGCCCGATTACCTTTAGCTCCTTTGCAAGCGCATATGTCTGCCTTCTAATATCTTCTATTACATCAGGGCTTAATGAATACGGGGGGAGCGAGCATGCCGAGTCGCCGGAATGGATGCCTGCCTCTTCAATATGCTCCATGATGCCGCCGATAACAACATCCGCGCCGTCGCTTATGCAGTCAACATCCACCTCTACGGCATTATTTAAAAATTTATCAATGAGCACAGGATGCTCAGGGGATGCCTGGACAGCCCTCGTCATATACTCCTTTAAACTTTCTTCTGCGTAAACCAGCTCCATTGCCCTTCCGCCAAGGACATAAGACGGCCTTACCATAACAGGGTAACCAATGCTTTTCGCAACCTCAATTGCCCCTTCAACAGAACGCGCCATGCCGCTCTCAGGCTTCCTTAATTTTAGTTTTGCAAGGAGCCTGTCAAACCTCTCTCTGTCCTCTGCAATATCAATGGAATCAGGCGATGTGCCCAATATCTTCACCCCTGCCTTTTCAAGCGGCGCTGCAAGCTTTAAAGGGGTCTGGCCGCCAAACTGCACAATAACGCCAAAAGGCTTTTCCCTGTCAATTATGGCCATAACATCCTCAAAGGTAAGAGGCTCAAAATACAGTCTGTCAGATGTATCGTAATCAGTTGAAACCGTCTCAGGATTGCAGTTGACCATTATGCTCTCAATCCCATCTTCCTTGAGCGCAAATGACGCATGGACACAACAGTAATCAAATTCAATCCCCTGCCCTATCCTGTTTGGGCCACTGCCGAGGATGACAACCTTTTTGTGATCTGTTGGGTTGGCCTCGCAATCGGCAATCTCCCCTTTAGCAAAGGGGGGTTGGTGGGATTTGTTACCTTCCGCAATCTTATAAAATGGTCTTTCATAACTTGAATAAAAATACGGCGTAAATGCCTCAAACTCTGCGCCGCAGGTATCCACTGTCTTGTAAACAGGTATTATTCCTGCCTTTATTCTTTCTTCCCTTATTTGAGACTCCTTTGCATCAAGTTCTTTGCCTGTGGGTGGTGGATGGCATTTTTTTGCACCGGAGCCTGCCCCTGTTGATAGAAGCTGCGCTATGCGCCTATCGGAAAATCCGAGTTCTTTTGCACAACGCAAAACTTCTGAATTAATAATTCGTAATTCGTAATTCGTAATTTCCTTTTCAAATTCCACAATCTCCCTGATATTATTCAAAAACCATCTGTCAATCTTTGACAGGGCATATATCTCATCAACTGTCATGCCGCATCTTAAGGCATCCCCTATATACCAGAGCCTCTCCCAGTTAGGTATCCTCAGTTTCTCCTTAATTATTTCAATCTCTCTTTCTGACCACTGACCACTGACCACTGACCACTTGGATTCAAACCCATAACTCCCTATCTCAAGCGACCTCATGGCCTTTTGCAGGGATTCTTTAAATGTTCTCCCTATGGCCATAGCCTCGCCAACTGACTTCATCTGCGTTGTAAGAGTTGCGTCTGCCTGCGGGAATTTTTCAAATGTAAATCTTGGAATCTTTGTAACCACATAATCTATGGTGGGCTCAAAACATGCAGGTGTCATCTTGGTTATGTCATTTGGAATTTCATCAAGGGTATAGCCGACTGCCAATTTTGCCGCAATCTTTGCAATGGGAAAGCCTGTTGCCTTGCTCGCAAGCGCGGATGAGCGGGATACCCTGGGGTTCATCTCTATCACGCACATCTTGCCGTCAACAGGGTTCACTGAAAACTGTATATTGGAGCCGCCTGTATCGACACCTATCTCCCTTATAATCTTTAAGGCAGCATCCCTCATTATCTGATATTCTTTGTCAGTCAGTGTTTGGGCAGGCGCAACTGTGATGGAATCCCCTGTGTGCACGCCCATAGGGTCAAAATTTTCAATGGAGCAAACAATCACCACATTGTCTTTCTTATCCCTCATTACCTCAAGCTCATATTCCTTCCAACCTATCACCGATTCCTCAATCAGGAGTTCACTGTAAGGGCTTGCATCAAGACCAAACTGAACCATTTCCTTAAACTCCTCAGCATTGTATGCAATGCCGCCGCCAGTGCCGCCGAGTGTAAATGATGGCCTTATGATGACAGGGCAAGTCATAGTCTCCATTATGCTCAATGCATCCTGCAAGGTCTTTGCATAACCGCTCCTCGGCACATCAAGGCCAATCCTCTTCATCGCCTCCTTGAATAGTTCCCTGTCCTCCGCCTTTTTAATTGCAGGAAGTTTTGCGCCTATGAGCTCAACACCATATTTTCCAAGGACACCGGACTCTGCAAGGGCAACGGCAGTATTAAGCGCTGTCTGGCCGCCCATAGTTGGCAGCAACGCATCCGGCCTTTCCTTCTCAATAATCTTCTCAACTATCTCAGGTGTAATCGGTTCAATGTAGGTTCTGTCTGCCAGTCCAGGGTCAGTCATAATAGTCGCAGGGTTTGAGTTTATGAGTATTACCTTATACCCTTCTTCCTTCAGCGCCTTACACGCCTGCGTGCCTGAATAATCAAACTCGCAGGCCTGTCCTATGACAATAGGCCCCGCGCCGATGATGAGGATTTTTTTTATGTCTGTTCGTTTAGGCAAGTAACACTCCTTCTACAATTAAATAGTTTTTGAATACAGTGTCCTTTTTATTATCCTTTGTTTCCATAAAATTTTTAAAAATACGCCTTCAGCACATACTCCTGCATCATACGATGGGTATTGAAAAAGGAGCCGTTAAGGGCAATAGAGTAACGCATAATTTCAATAAAATAATTACGATTATGATAGAAAGTGGGAACAACAATGTTTTCAAGTTTTTCATACAGGGATGCGGCATCCTTAGCATGATCCGATTCTCCCATTGCCCAGCCTGTTATTCCCTCTATATGCCCTTCAATCCACCATCCATCAAGCACGCTCAGGCTTGGTACGCCGTTCATTGCTGCCTTCATACCGCTTGTTCCTGATGCTTCCATCGGAGGCTGCGGCGTATTAAGCCACACATCAACTCCGGAAATAACCTTCTTTGCAAGGTCCATATTGTAATCCTGAAGATAAACTATCTTTATTTTATCTTGCAAAGATTTTGAGGCATCAAATATTCGCTTGATAATCTCCTTGCCGCCTTGATCTCGTGGGTGGGCTTTACCAGAATAAATGAACTGAAGCGGCCCCGCATTCAGAGCGATTTTTTTCAATCTCTCCATGTCTTCAAAAAGGATTGCTCCTCTCTTATAGCCCGCGGAACGGCGGGCAAAACCTATAGTAAGAATATTTTCGTCCATATCTACACCTGTTTCATTCTTCACATGATAAAAGAGGTTTCTTTTAGATTCCGCATGTGCCTTCATGATATCCTCTACTGGAATGCCGAGGGCTGCACGAAGACTAAAATTATCTTCTTTCCATTCAGGAATAAAGAGGTTAAACAGTTCCTGGAATGGCTCTGAAACCCATGTGGCTGCGTGAACGCCATTAGTGATGGCATCAATCTCATACCCGGCAAACATAAGCCTTGAAACTTCACCGTGTTTTTTAGCAACACCATTTATATAACTGCTCATGTTGAGAGCAAGGTAGGTCATATTGAAAAGTCCTTCATAGACGGCAAGAGATTCAATGGAAGAAAGTGTTTCAGTAATTCCCAAAACACGTCGTACGAGGTCCATAGGAAACTTGTCATGTCCTGCAAGTACCGGTGTATGGGTGGTAAATATACATTTTTCTCGCACCGTCTCAACCTGTAATTCAGAAACTCCTCCCCTCTCCCTTTCTTCCCGAAGGAGTTCGAGGGTGAGAAACGCTGCATGCCCTTCATTCATGTGAAACCGCGATATGTTGTCATAACCAAGGGCACGAAGCATCTTGACACCGCCGATGCCAAGAACAACCTCCTGGCACAGGCGATAATACTCATCGCCACCGTAAAGATGGTCAGTAAGCCTTCTATCCCATTCAGTGTTTTCAGGCAGGTTGGCATCAAGAAAGTATACTGGCGCAGTGAAACCGGATATGCCCTGCACAGTATACCTCCATGTCCGAAGTTTTACCTTTCTCCCTTCAAGAAAAATACTCACCCTTTGCGGCATCTCTTCAAGAAATTCCTCAACAAACCCGCTAACAGGCTCTTCATGCTGCCACCCGTTTTCATCAATCCTCTGCCTGAAATAACCCTTCCTATATATTAGTGTAATTGCCACCATCGGCACTTTCAGATCAGCCCCTGACCTGATAGTGTCTCCTGCAAGAATGCCGAGTCCGCCGCTGTAAGTGGGCATCCTGTTATCAATCCCAATTTCCATGGAAAAGTAGGCAATGCTTCTCTGCTGGTTCATTTATAGTTTCTTTCCAGCCTGTTATGCGAAATCATATCAAAGAAAACAACCCTGCCTGAGGAGAACTTCATAAAGGCCTTTCCACCGGATATTAATCGGGCATATACATTTGATATGCTTTTGAAACTCACTTTCCATTCATCATGTCTGTAAAACGTTTAAAGAGATAAGAAGAATCATGCGGCCCAGGCGATGCCTCAGGATGATACTGCACGGAAAAAATCGGCAGCTTTGTATGAGCAAATCCCTCCACAGTTTTGTCATTCAGATTTATGTGAGTCAACTCTGCTATGTCTTTTAGTGAATCCACATCAACTGCAAAACCGTGGTTCTGCGCAGTAATCTCTACCTTTTTGGTAGTCAAATCCATGACAGGCTGGTTCCCGCCGTGATGTCCGAATTTAAGCTTATATGTATTGCCGCCAAGTGCAAGTCCGAGTATCTGATGACCGAGACAGATGCCGAATATTGGCTTTTTGCCGATAAGCTTTCTTGTGCTCTCAATGGCGTATGTGACAGCATCGGGGTCGCCAGGGCCATTTGAGAGTAGTATGCCGTCGGGATTCATCTTCAAAACTTCTCCTGCAGGCGTAAATGCAGGCACAACAGTTACTTCATAGCCAACATTAATAAGATTACGCAATATATTGAATTTAATGCCAAAATCATAGACAACTACCTTATATTTACCTGAATGTTGTTGCGCATAGCCTTCCTTTGCATCCCACAACCCCTGCTCCCATTTATACGGCTCTTTGCATGTTACTTCCTTTACAAGGTCAAGGCCTGTCATTTGAGGAAACGTCTTTGCCTTTTTAACAAGGCTTGTAGGAGAATTGGGGACAGATTTTAAATCTGTCCCCAATTCTATTGATATAACGCCGTTCATTGCGCCGTTATCCCGCAGATGTTTTGTAAGCGCCCTTGTATCTATGCCTTGTATGCCCACCACATTATTTTTTTTGAGGTAACTGTCTATTGTTTCTTTTGCGCGCCAATTGCTCGGATAATTACAAGATTCCTTTACAATAAAACCCTCAAGCCAGAGTCTGTTTGACTCTATATCCTCTTCATCCACCCCATAATTCCCTATCTGCGTGTAGGTCATGGCAACCATCTGCCCTTTGTAAGACGGATCAGTAAGAACCTCCTGATACCCGCACATAGAGGTATTGAAAACCACCTCGCCTATCGCCTCCCCTTCTGCGCCAAAGGAATAGCCCTCAAATATAGTGCCATCCGCAAGTGCAAGGATTGCTTTTTTCTTAGATAATGTCATAAATTACTTACCCAAGCACCTTTCTGCAAACCTCCTGATATGCCTCTTCTATCTTTCCGAGGCCACGCCTGAATCTGTCCTTATCCATCTTTTCCTTTGTTTGCTTATCCCACAGTCTGCAGCCGTCAGGGGTTATCTCGTCGCCCAATAATATCTGTCCCTTGTGCCTGCCAAACTCCAGCTTAAAATCCACAAGGGTTATGCCCCGCTCATCAAAAAAATTAGAGAGATACCCGTTTATCTCAATGGCCATCTCTTTTAAAATATCCACCTCAAATTTCATGGCAAGGCCAAATGCCTCAATATGATAATCGTTTATCATGGGGTCGCCGAGCGGGTCGCTCTTGTAATAAAATTCCAGGATGGTTTTTTTAAGAGACATACCCTCTTCAACGCCCATACGCCTTGCAAGGCTTCCTGCAACTATGTTCCTTACAACAACCTCTATCGGGATTATCTCCAGTTTTTTTATCACCATCTCCCTGTCAGACGGCCTTTCTACAAAATGGGTAGGTATACCTTTATCCTCAAGATATTGAAAGAGCCTTGAAGAAATTTTGTTATTCAATATCCCTTTTTCCTGAATAATCCCCTTCTTCTTTCCGTCAAAGGCCGTTGCCTCGTCCTTAAAATATTGTATCAGCAAATCAGGACTGTCCGTAGCATAAAGGATCTTGGCCTTGCCTTCATAGATTTTTTCAAGCTGTTTCATCTAAATCTCCTCTTTCGCGCACGATCATCTCTCATTTTTCAAATGTACCGTCCTCACCGGATACGGTATCTCAATACCATCTTTTTCAAACCTATTTTTTATCTCTGTATTTATCTGGTCAAGGGCTATGCCTATCTGGAAACAGTCCGCAATCCAGAAGAACATCTGCAGGTTTAAAGAAAAGTCGCCGAATTCCAGAAATAGCGCCACCGGAGCAGGTTCCCTGACAACAAGGGGGTTCGCCCTTGCCGCATCTAACATTATATTTTTTGCCTTTTCCACATCGCTTCCATACGCAATCCCAACCTTTATCCGGCCTTGCATTAACTTATCCGGATAACACTGGTTTATGACCTTTGTATTCACAAGCTCTGTGTTAGGAACTATCAGCATGTTGCTGTCCATAGTCTTTATCTTTGTGCTTCTCAGGCCTATCTCCGCTACATCTCCGATATCGCCTGTTGATAGCTTTACCCTGTCCCCCACCCTGAACGGCCTGTCTATCATAAGTGTAAAACCTGATATCATATTGGCAAGGCTGTCCTTTGCAGCAAGACCTATGGCAAGGGATGTGACACCCAGAGCTGCAACAAGGGACAGGACATCATAATTAAAATGCTTGAGGACAATTATTAAACCTGTAATAAATATGAAAATAAATACAATCTTTTCTATTAACGGCAGGAATTCTTTTTCAAGCTGGCTTTCGGTCTTTTTTTGGACATTATTGGCATACCATTCAAGGATGACATTAAGTACCCTGTATGTCATAAACACAGCAATTGACACGCTCAGAACAAAAACTATGCCGTCGCCTATGGATTTTAATTTTGCATGGAGGGGCAGATTGTCTAAAGCAAGGGATGAACCAAATAATAGGATAATATAAAATATAGGCCCCTTTACAGCCTCAACTATCTTATCATCCAACTCAGTTTCAGTATGTTTTGTAAATACCGAAACCCACCTGGCAAAGAAGTATCTCACAAACTTTGCAAACACCCAGAAGCCCAAAAGTATGGCAAGGGATATCAGCCCTTCCTTAAGCCAGAGTTCAGTATTCTTGTTTATATTGATTCCCATATAACCCGAAAGAGCCCTCCTTACAAAATAAATCTAAGTATAAAAATTAGATGCCAAATTGATTAAAAAATCAAGGCTGAATAAAGCGCTATTTATATAGACATATTTTTATAAAAGTTGCAAGATGATTACAGCATTGTTGGATCAGGAATAAACGTAGAATGCCAATCTTTGGTCTGCAAAAAATTGTGAATTTTCTGTTCAACCTCTTCTGGTATATCGTAATGTGTTCTGACAAAAAGGTTTATATCAGGGGGTAACCGTTTTTTACCTTTATTATAAAGCTCTATATAGTTTTTCAGTTTTGCCTTCCTCCCCTCGCTTGTATCATTGGGCCTCATGCAGAGTTTAGCCGCAAGCGGCAGAACATCTCCTGCGGTTTCGGCATAACATATAAGGCTCTGAGGCGCAGGGCCTGTTGAAACCGTGTCTTTGAACCTTGCGTCTTTTACACGCCAGCCGTTATCCTTTGCTATTAAATTGATGCCATAGTTTTTAAACCGCGGCCCGAATATAACAGGAATGCCGAGCCTTGCCATGCCAAGTGCAGATGAAAATGCCTTCTGCGTAAAGCCACCCCACAGTATGACTACAGCGCCCACCCTGTTTATTATATAGTCTGCTATCTCCTCATAATTGCCTTCCAGTTTTCTGTGGCACATTATCCGGGCTATTTTAATGCACGCACCGATAAGATGCGATGCTGACACGCATGAACCCAGATTTGTGAGGTTACGGCTGTCGAAAGAATCGGCATTATCTTTAAACAAATCACCCTTTGCAACATCCATTGAAGCGCATCCGCCGGTAGAAACAATGTAGCCTCTTGCGAGAAATTCC
>JBBTFC010000053.1:0-5084 GCA_038042015.1 Deltaproteobacteria bacterium | reverse complement strand
CCGATTCTCAAAAGGCCGGGAACAGAAGGCACTATCTGCTTGTTTATAGACTTTTTTCTAACCCCTATATTTAACGCTATCTCTGCCGCCATTTTTTTATCAAGTATTATTCCAGCGCCATTCTTTAATATATGCCCTTTCAACTTATCCACCGGCGCATCTGTCAAGTCCTCAAGTCCAAGGGCGGCTTCCTGGGTAGTCGCAATAACCAGACTCCCAATCTTATTTGCCTCTCTAACCACATCAGCCCTTATGCACTGCGTATCCAGAATAACCACATCTGCTATGCCTGATTTAATAACATCTAATTGCGCAGACTGGTTGCCGATTATCTTAAAATCATGGCTGTGCCTTGCCCCGTCAGAAGCAGCGCAGCATAGGCCGCAGACCTCTATCTTATCCTTAAGACCTCTTCCTTCAATAAGGCGCATAATCTCATGGGCAACAAATGAATTGTGTCCGATAACAAGGATTACAGGTTTTGATGTGTCTATGGTTTCAAGTCCTATGTTTATCAATTTAGAATTGGATTCGCCCTTTGGCATGTTCATGGCGGATATCTGGGCAATGTCTGCAATCTCCATTGCAAGGTTATCCAACATGCCTGCATGGAGCATCTTGCTTACAAAGTCCTCGGGTGACGCCTCTGTGCCGAAGCTTATGGATGAAAGGAGATGTGTCAACTGCCCTTCTATATAGGCAATAATATCCCTCATCTCTCCTATATTTTCAGGCTTACGGCCTGTTATAAGCGTTGTAATTGGGGTTGGTATATTGGTGGGCAGGCCGGCAGACACAAAACATTCTTTGCCAAATCTTTCTATTAAATCCTCTAAAAGCCTTGCAGCATGGGATGTATGGCCTGAGGCGCCTATAACAGCATCCAGCAATATCGCCCTTGCCTTAAAACCAGTCTCATTAATCCCGCATTTTCCTAGATTATCATGAGAAGGCTTGCAAGGCCCAAGACCACAGAGATGGCAGGCCTTATCAGACTTCATGAAAAAAGGCTTGTATCTCTCCAGTAATTTAAAATCCCATTTTCTGAAACTAAAAATATCCGGGAATGGGCTATGCAGTGATTTATTCTGTGTTGTTTTTGGCATTGTCAACCTCTTTGCCTGTAGCAGACAGGGAGCGCTCTGTTATCTACCATCGCGGGCAATGTGTTTTAATGGTCGCTGACCCTATTTTCCATCGACCTTGTTACATTATATCTGAAACAATTCATCTCGTGGTCATTGACCATGCCAACCGCTTGCATAAAAGCATAACAAATAGTTGAGCCGACAAATTTGAACCCTCGTTTCAGCAAATCTTTACTCATGGCATCAGATTCTTTTGTTGTTGGCGGTATTTCTGATAATGATTTGAATTTATTTTTGATTGGCTTGAAGTTCACTAATTGCCAGATATATGTGTCAAAAGAACCGAACTCCTTTTGAATTTCCAGAAACTTTTTGGCGTTGAGAATTGTCGCGGCAATCTTCAAGCGATTGCGAATAATACCGGGATTGTCGAGAAGACGTTTCACGTCTTTATTGCCATAGCGAGCAATTTTAGCAGGATCAAAGCCGCTCAATGCTTTGCGATAATTCCCCCGCTTGTTGAGAACTGTTTGCCATGTGAGTCCTGCCTGTGCGCCTTCTAAGATGAGGAACTCAAATAATTTCTTGTCATCATGGACTGGCACACCCCACTCTTGGTCGTGATACTCGATCATGAGTGGGTTATCATTCAGCCAAGCACAACGTTTTTGGATTTTTCTTGCTGTAGTCATAAATTATTTCAATAGATCTTCTATTGGAACGTCTAACGACTTGGCTCACTATCCTTACTTAAGAATAACACCACCTTTTTACCAATTATCAGAAACATCTCTTTTCATCAACTCTTTTAAGAGCGCCATTGTCTCTTCAGTCTCCTTTTCGTCCACCTTGCCAATAGCAACGCCTGCATGAACCAGCACATGGTCTCCTACCTCTGCTTCCACAAGGTTCAGAAAAACGGTCTTTTTTACACCCATTGTTTCCACAATGCCGGTATCGCCGTTTTTTTTAACTATTTTCATTGGGATGGCAAGACACATAAACAAATTTTGAATTACTAAAACATCAGGATAGCAGGAATATTACAATAAAACCAAACCCTGTTGCAAGATGGCAGAGTATAGTTGCCTTTATGGAAGGTATAAGCTCCGTGGTCTTTTTATAATTCTTAAAAAGCCCTTTCACAGCCTTGATGCCGAATATGGCGGCAGGTATTACAAAGAGAGCAGCAATCGGCAATAAATCCGATATAACCCCTGCTATGATGCTGATGTATGCCCCTGCCACAATGAAAAGAAATCCCCATCTCGCCCTTTCCATCCCGATATACACTACAAGATGATTTTTCCCGGCAGCCTTGTCAGCGTCGTAATCAGGAAATTCGTTTATATAAAGTATGGCTGCTATCAAGAATGAAAGCGGCAAAGAGGCAAAAACCGCTACAAGAGAAATATCCTGGGCATGGACATAGTAAGAACCGGCAACAGACAAGACGCCGAAATTAAGACCTACAAGCAATTCCCCCAAACCACGTCCTGCAAAAAAGACCGGCGGCGCAGTATAGTAATAACCGGAAAAAAGTCCCATAGCGCCTATCAACAGCAGGGCAACCCCTCTCTCGTAAGCAAGGTAAAGACCTATAACACTGCCTGCCATAAGAAACAAAACGCCCAACGTGTATGTCTCTCCTGGCGTCATGATTTTATTCTGTATCATCCTGCTCCCGCCTGTGAATGGGGAGAGGCCTGCCTGATTTAAATTGTCAGCGCCGTTTAGGTAGTCAAAGTAGTCGTTTAATACATTTGCCCCTGCGTGATAAAAGATGGCAGCGATTAAAGACAGGGGAAAATAGCCCCAAAAGAATATCCCTGTTTCATGCCATGCAACTGCGGCGCCAAGGCCAACAGGAAGGATTATTGCTGTAAAGAATTGCGGCCGGGTGGCAAGAAAATAAGTCTTGAGTCTTTGCTTTATATATTCTCTCCTTTTATTAAATCTTTATAGGTTTCTCTCTGTCTTATTATCTTGAATTTATTTCCCTTTACCATAACCTCACTAACCCTCGGCCTTGAGTTGTAATTGCTGGACATGGAGAAACCGTATGCCCCTCCACTCATTATTGCCATCAGGTCGCCTGATTTGAATTCAGGGAGTTCCCTGTCCTTTGCGAAGAAATCGCCGGATTCACAGATTGGGCCAACAACATCAGCGATAATCTCTTTTTCAGAGTCATTCTTTTTAAAAGATTTTATGACATGATAAGACCCATAGAGGCTCGGCCTTGCAAGGTCGTTCATAGCAGCGTCAACAATGATAAATTTTTTCGCTGTGCCTTGTTTTGTATACAAAACCTTTGTTACCAGTATGCCTGCATTCCCCACCATCACCCTGCCGGGCTCAAATATAAATATTACCCCAAGCCCTCTTGTCTCATCTATAACAACCTTGCCATACTTACTCGGATGCGGGGCATCCTCATCTTTGTAGGTAATCCCAAGACCGCCGCCTATATCCAGATATTTGACGGCAATCCCCTGTCTCCGAAGGGTGTTAATAATCTCCTTTGTTTTTTTAAGCGCATCAACAAACGGAGAAAGTTGCGTAATCTGCGAACCGATGTGACAGTCAACACCGATAGGGGTAAGATTTTTGAGATTGTTCTTTGCATAAACATATTCCTGAATCGCCTGTTCGGTCTCTATGCCGAATTTATTTTTCTTGAGCCCTGTTGAAATATACGGATGCGTCTTGGGATCAACATTCGGATTTACCCGTATGGCAAACCCCGCCTTTTTTTTCAGCCTCCCTGCAATCTTGTTGATAGTCCGCAGTTCCTCAGGCGATTCAACATTGAACATAAGTATCCCTGTTTTAAGCGCATACTCAATCTCATCCTCTTTCTTGCCGACCCCGGAATAGACAATCTTTTTTGGATCTGCGCCAGCCTTCAATGCCCTGTAAAGCTCGCCGCCTGAAACAATATCAACGCCGCTCCCTTGCTTGACAAATGTGTTCAGCACGGCAATATTTGAATTTGCCTTTACCGAATAACAGATAAGATGCGGCACAGATTTAAACGCCTCATCAAAGGCCGTGTAGTGCCTTATGAGGGTTTTATGGCTGTAGATATAGCACGGCGTTCCGACTTCCTTTGCGATTTTTTCTATTGATACCCCTTCGGCGTAGAATTTGCTTCTTTTGTAGGTGAAAAAGTGCATTTGCTTGTGATTTCTCCTTTAAAGGTATGGCAAGTAGGGTGGGCTGCGCCCACCATTTGGGTTTTGCCGCAATTTTGGTGGACATAGTTCACCCTACTTACTATTCGGGTTCAAGTTGCAAGCTTGAACCCGCAATGAACTATGGCCGCTTTTTCGGATCCTGCCTATTATCAAAAACAGAATGAATTACAATTTCACAATTTTCTATAGTGTAAAATATTGAGAAAGGAAATCTTCTAATCACGCACCTTCTGAAATTGGAATAACATGGCTCATATATTGCTGGAAAAATGAGAATGTTGTTTAACGACACTTCTACACAATCAAGAAATTCAAAACCGAGTCCTCTTCTTTGTTTTTCATACCATTCAAAAGCCAACTCAACATCAACGATAGACCTATCCGTATAACGAAGAATCATTTGTATTTATTCCTGAGTTTCTTATGGGTGTCTTCCCAGCTATGAAGTTTTAATTTTCCATTTTTGTATTCGCCATATCGTTTATCCAACTCCGCTTTTTGCCATTCCGGCATTGGCAACTCGGCATTGTGCATGGCAATGCCGTCCCAAATGTCTTCAACCAATATCAGTTTCTCCGACAAACCCAGTTTATCTATCTCTTTTACGATTTCATTCGGCCTCATGATGTCCCTCCCATTTGAATTTATGTGCCAAACTATAACATTTTTATGGCTATCTTACTGGTACTGTCTCCTGCGGCGGCTTTGGCGGCGCCTTTTTGCCGCAGCCAGTTACTACAGTGAACAGTGCGCAGTGAACAGCGAACAGTAAAATCAAGGTTGCAAGTTTCAAGTT
>JBBTFC010000052.1:5672-13745 GCA_038042015.1 Deltaproteobacteria bacterium | reverse complement strand
GACACGCTGGATATACTTGAACAGGAAGGCGTCAAAGATATAGGCGGCGTTCTGCACTGCTTTTCAGGCAGTTATGAAATGGCAAAGAAGTGTCTGGATATGGGGCTTTATCTGTCTTTTACAGGTGTTGTCACATTTCCAAAGGCGGTAAATGTCCATGAGATTGTAAAAAAAATCCCGATAGAAAGGATGCTCATTGAAACAGACTGCCCGTATCTTGCGCCTCTTCCTTACAGGGGCAAAAGAAACGAACCGTCTTTTGTTGTTGAAGCAGCAAAAAAGATTGCCGAGATAAAAAGGCTTTCCTTTAATGATGTGGCAAGGATTACCACATTGAATGCAAAGGAATTATTTGGCATAGAGAGAGAAAAAGAGGATGCTAAAATAGCATATCCCATCAGGAATTCCCTTTATCTGAATATAACCAACCGGTGCACAAATTACTGCACATTCTGCGCAAAATTCAAATCCTATACTGTCAAAGGCCATTATTTGAGATTGAAAGAGGAGCCGGCATTTTCAGATGTAATAAAGGTTGTAGGAGAAAATCCCGCATCAAGATATGATGTGATAGTGTTCTGCGGTTTTGGCGAGCCTCTTATAAGGCTTGACCTTGTAAAAAAGGCCGGCCTATTTCTGAAAAAACAGGGATGCAAAATCAGGATAGACACAGACGGCCTTGCCAATCTTGTCCACGGGAAAAATTGCCTGCCTGAACTAAAATTCGTGGATGAAATATCCGTAAGCCTGAATGCCCCTGATTCAGCAACATATCAGAAATTAGTAAAAACGCCGTATGGCGACAAGGCATTTCCTGCAATAATGTGGTTTTTGAAAGAGGCTAAAAAACATATTGCAAAGGTTGTTGCCACGGTTGTCGCTGTTCCAGGATTAGATGTGGAGGCTTGCAGAAGGCTTGCAGAGGATGAGATAGCCGTGACTTTCAGGGTAAGAGAATACGATGAAGTAGGATAAGAATAGGGTCAGAGAGTCAAAGAGTCAGAGTTAAAAATCTTTGGTTGTGCTGTTGCTTTGACTCTTGTACTCTTTGACGCTTATTTAATCCTTGTGTGCTTCAAATATCTTATCAAATGCAGGGGCGAGTTTGATAAATGTCTTAAGTATTTTCGGGTCAAAGTGTTCAGGTTTTGTTCTTCCGTCTCCTTGTGTTATTATCCTGCATGCCTCCTCATGGCTGAATGGGGGTTTGTATGGCCTTTTGCTCCTTAATGCATCGTATGTGTCAGCAATCATGGTTATCCTCCCTTCGGCGGGTATCGCCACCCCCTTTAATCCTTGAGGATAGCCGCTGCCATCCCATCTTTCATGATGCGTTATGGCAATGTTTGCCGCCATATTAAGGTGCGAATGAGGCGAGCCCTCTAACATTTCCATGCCTATAGAAGCATGTGTTTTCATAACAGCAAACTCTTCTTGATTGAGGGATACTGGTTTGAGGAGTATGTTGTCAGGTATGCCTATTTTTCCTATATCATGCATGCTGCTTGCAAGGGTTATCGCCTCTGTAAAATTCTGTTCCATGCCCAATGCCTCTGCCAGCATGGCAGAATAGCCCCCGATCCTTTTTATATGAGCGCCTGTATCAGTATTCCTGTATTCAGATACAATGGTCAGACGATGCACTATTTCAATGTTCATGCCTTTAACCATACTGAGCGCTTCAGCAAGCTCCATGGTTCTTTTTCTTACATCTTCCTCAAGCCTGTGTTTATAATTCCTCTCTATCTCTATAAGCCTGTGGTAATTGACCGCCTTTTTAAGCGAATCGACAAGATAATCCGGATTGTAAGGCTTGAGAATAAAATCAAACGCCCCTTTTTTTACGGCTTCAATTGCCGCATCTACCTCCGCATATCCTGTCATTAAAATTACCGGAATACCTTTATCAGTGGAATGTATCTTTTCAAGCAGCTCAATGCCTGACATCCCCGGCATCTTTATGTCAGTCAACACAACATCGAACTGTTTTTTTTGCAGCTCGGCCAATGCCTCTGTGACATTATTGCAGGGAGTGGTGAGATAGCCGTAATCCCTTAAAAGCATGGAGACGGAATTAAGGACAGATGTATCGTCATCTACAACAAGCGTTGAAATCTGGGCTTCAATATTCATTCCATTAGACCTCCTTTCAAGTCAAGCGCCTCCCTTATCTTTATCAAAAGTTTATCCGGCGCTATTGGTTTTGAAAGAAGATTAAACCCTGTTTCAAGCAAATCCCTTGCCTGTATCATATCCGCTGTATATCCGCTTATAAAGATGGCCTTAATATTTGGGTCTATCTTTTTTATCCCTTCATAAGCCTGCTTGCCGTTTACTCTTGGCATTATCGTATCAAGGATAAGCAGGCTTATTTCATCCTTCTTCTCCATAAACTTGCTTATCGCATCGCTTCCATCCACAGCCTCTATAACCTTATAATTATATTCTTCAAGCACAGCCTTTATGATTCTTCTCGTATCAGGGTCATCCTCTGCAAGAAGGATAGTTTCCATATTGCCTTTTAGCGCGGCAATCTCCGGCTCTTTCTTTTCACCCAAAATGCCTTCTTCTGACAGAGGCAGGTATATTTTAAATACTGTGCCGTGCCCCGGTTCACTATAGACGGTTATATAGCCGTTGTGTTGTTTAACAGCGCCATATACCATTGACAGTCCCAGTCCTGTGCCTTTTCCAACCTCTTTGGTTGTGAAGAATGGCTCAAATATCCTTGATTGAATATTTTTATCCATGCCGATGCCTGTATCTGCAAAGGTTATAAGCGCATATTGTCCTTGGATACCGTAATTATGGGCGTCTATAAATTCGTTGTCCAAGTTTACATGGCGGACATCTATGGTTAATTTTCCCCCTTCAGGCATAGCATCCCTTGCGTTTGTGGCAAGATTTAAGAAAACATGTTCAATCTGAATGGCATCCATTTTCACTATCAGATTTTTATCCGCAAGGATTACCTTAAGTTCAATGTGTTCGCCAATCACCCTTGCCAGAATCCTTTCAACCATTTTTATGAGTTCATTCAAAAGAGCAGGCTGGGGGTTTATAGTATGTTTTCTGCTGAATGTAAGCAGGTCCCTGGTAAGGGCAGCGGCGCGGTTGGCCGAGGTTATTATCTCGCTCGAATATTCATTTACAAGATTGTCACCCTGGTTTTTTCTGAGCAAAAGGGTTCCATATCCTATTATTGCCGTCAGGATGTTGTTGAAATCATGGGCAATGCCGCTGGCAAGCTGGCCTACAGCCTCCATCTTCTGAGAATGTCTTAATTGTTCTTCAAGTGTCCTTTTTTCTGTGATGTCCCTGTATACCACCTGGATATCTATAATTTTTCCATCCTTAAAAATAGGAGAACCATTTGCCTCTATAATGAAAGGAGTCCCGTCTTTCCTTATTGCCTCAAGTTCTACCATCTCCATAGTCTTGCCGCTCACCATACCATAAAAGGCCTGTGAAGCCTTTGGGATATCAGTTTCAGCAATGAAATACTTGAAGTACTTTCCTATAATCTCGTCGGGCTTGTATCCGGTAATCCTCTCCACCGACGGGGAGGAGTAGGTGAATCGCCCCTCCGGATCCAGAACATGTATCGCATCAAAATTCCCCTCAACGATACTTCTGAACCTTTCCTCACTCTCATTCAAACTGTCGGTCCTGGTTTTGATATGATAAGACATCAGATTGAAGCCGGCCCCCAATTCCCCTATCTCATCTCCTGACAATACCGGCACTACCTGGGAAAGGTCTCCTGATGCCATAGCCGTCACCGCCATGCTGAGCTTTTTGATTGGTTTAATGATAACAGTATAAAGCAAAATAAGGCTCCCCAATGCAATGAGGCCGCTTAAAAATAAAAACACAATTTGCAATTGGCGCAACCCATTAATCTTTTCCTCGGAACGTCTCTCAAACAACGTAACCAATTCATTTATGTCATCAAGATATGTAAAAACTTCCTGATTGTAATCTTTTTTGGCTTTTGACCGTATCATCGGCTTGACGCTCTTATTCCATTTATCTATATTCTGATTAAGCTTGGCTATTATTGCAGGCGAGTCTTCTTTCTTAAGGTTATACCGTGGGTTGCCGTCTCTTAATCCAAAGAGGATACCTTCAAATACATCTGTCTCATTATTAAGCATGACCTTTGCCCCAAAGTCCTGTTCAACTCCTTCGGTATAATGCCCTGTTAAAAGCGTAATCTTCAATAACCTCATTCTCTCGCTGCCAACCATGTTCATGACAATGACGTCTCCCTTAAGAGTAGCCACGGTATTTTCCCATGTCATAAACAGCATGAGTTCAAGCAAACCGGCAACAAACAAAATCACGGCAACTTTGGGAAAAAGCGATTTCTTACCTGGAATATTAAACATCTTTTCTTTGCTCCAAAAATGTTTATTTAACCCCCCTTTACTAAAGGGGGGTTAAGGGGGGTTAAAGAGGGGGAAGTCTCCTCCTCCACTTTATTTAAAGGGGAGGCCGGGAGGGGTTATTTCATCCCCCTTTGTGAGCCCCGAAAATGTCCTCATTGCATTATCCCGGCAGCAATTTAGCGCAAACTTGTTTCATGCTGCTTTATTATCGTTTAATTCGGCAACATTTTACTACCTGTTCAAAAGGACAGGTAATAACAGGTAGTAAAATGTTGCATTTTTGAACTTTTTGAATCAAGAACTTTTAAATTGTAAATTCTTTCTTGAACTATTCATAAAAATTGATAAGATAGCGCCATGATTTATCTTGACAATGCAGCAACATCATATCCAAAGCCGGAATCAGTTTATAAAAGGATAGACCATATTCTAAGGCATATCGGCGGAAATCCGGGAAGGAGCGGCCACAGGATGGCGCTGGACGCCAGCCGTGTGATATTTGAGGCAAGGGAGTCTGCTGCGAGGCTTTTTAATATCAAAGACGCCTCAAGGATTGTATTTACAAAAAATGCCACAGAGGCCATAAATGTGGCATTGAAGGGCATACTCAAGCCGGGCGACCATGTTGTTACCACATCCATTGAGCATAATGCAGTGGTGAGGCCGCTAAAAAGGCTGGAAAGGGATGGCGTTAAGGTTGCAAGGGTTAAGGCTGATAAAGAGGGCTGGACTCTGCCAAAGGATATTGAAAAGGCAATAACAAATAAGACAAAACTTGTATCTGTTGTCCATGCCTCAAATGTATTCGGCGCAGTCCTGCCTGTTGCTGAAATAGGCAGTGTATGCAGAAAAAAAGGTATTATCTTCATGATAGACGCGGCGCAGACCGCAGGCGCAATGCCGATTGATATTGAGGCATTGAATGTAGATATATTCGCTGCCACAGGACATAAGAGCCTCTTTGGCCCCCAGGGCACAGGATTTCTATATGTAAAGGAGGGGATTGAGCCTTTGCCTCTTGTGGACGGCGGCACTGCTGAGGATGATGATATGCTGGAAATCCCGGACAAGCTTGAGGCCGGCACAATGAATACTCCTGGCATAGGCGGACTCGGCGCAGGCATTGAATTTCTCCTGAAGGAAGGAGTAGAAAAGATAAGGAAGCATGAAGAGGGGCTTATAAGGCAGATATTGGATGGTTTGAAAGGGATAAATGGGATAAGCATCATTGGTCCGACAGATGAAAAAAAGCGGACGTGTCTTGTTTCATTCAATATAGAAGGCAAAGACCCTTCTGACATAGACTACAGGCTTGACAATGAGTTCAATATCATGCTCAGGTGCGGGCTACACTGCGCCCCTCATGCGCATAAGACCGCAGGCACATATCCAAGCGGCGCAGCGAGGGTAAGCCCGGGGTATTTTAATACATCCAATGAGATAGAGGAGTTTTTGAAAGCAATAAGGGAGATAACACAATGCTAATCCTTGGCATTGAATCTTCATGCGATGATATGGCTGCTGCTGTTGTAAAGGACGGCAGACATATCCTTTCCAATGTTGTATCCTCTCAGGACGAGATACACTATAAATACGGCGGCATTGTGCCTGAACTTGCCTCAAGACGGCATCTTGAAACTGTTATCCCTGTTGCAGAAGAGGCATTAAATCAGGCGCGCGTGTCTATAAATGATATAGATGCCATTGGCGTAACTCAAGGGCCAGGCTTGGTCGGTTCTATACTTGTTGGCCTTTCCTTTGCAAAGGCTGTTGCCTATGTAAAGGGGATGCCGTTTGTTGGAGTGAATCATATAGAGGCGCATCCCTTGTCAGTGTTTTTAACCCCCACGATTTCCCCCTTTACTCCCAACTTCCCTTTCATCGCCCTTGTTGTATCAGGCGGCCACACTACGCTTTTTAAATTCAAGGATTTTTGTGATTGCGAGATTGTGGGACAGACGAGGGATGACGCAGCAGGAGAGGCATTTGACAAGGTTGCAAAGCTCCTCGGTCTCGGTTATCCGGGCGGGGCTGTCATAGACAGGCTTGCAAGGTCAGGAAATCCATCGGCTATAAAATTTACAAGACCATATATATCAAAAGATACATTTGATTTCAGCTTCAGCGGCATAAAGACAGCAGTCTTGAATTATCTTAAGGATTTCGGGAAGGGAGATTACTCAACCATCATAAATGACCTTTCAGCCGGCTTTCAGGAGGCAGTGGTTGATGTGTTGATAGACAAGGCCCTTGCTGCATGCAAGGCAAACAATATAAAGGATTTATCAATCTCCGGCGGAGTTGCCTGCAACACGAGACTCAGGGAAAAGCTTGCGGATAAATCCAGAGATAACGGCATAAGACTCTTTCTCCCCGAAGTAAAACTTTGCAGTGATAACGGCGCGATGATTGCGGCATGCGCGTATCATCTTCTTAAAAAGGGTGGGAGGGGAGAGTTGGATATGAATGCTATGCCAAGTATGTGAAATCTTATCATAAGTCAAAAGATGAATTACAAAGGCCTTCTTAAATCATACAGTCTTTTGCCAAGGAAGAGATTCAGCCAGAATTTCCTGACTGACAAAAATGTTGCGATCAGGATTATCGAATGTCTTGGCCTGAGTGAAGGTGATACGGTTATAGAAATAGGCCCCGGGCTGGGGATATTGACAGAAGGACTTTTGGGCAGCGGGGCAAGGATAATTGCAATAGAAATAGACAGAGACCTTGCAGTAAAACTCAGGGAAAGGTTCTGTGATTGTAATAATCTTGAGATAATCAGCGCAGATGCTCTGAAAATTTCGTATAAAAGTCTGATAGCGTGTAGGGGCGCACGGCCGTACGCCCCTACAAAGCTCGTTTCTAATCTTCCTTACAATATCTCAACCCCAATTATCTTTAAACTCCTTGAGGAGCGTGATATTTTTTCAATGTTTCTCTTTATGCTCCAAAAGGAAGTGGCGCAAAGAATTGTCTCCCCTCCCGATACCAAAGAATACGGGGTCTTATCCGTGATGGTTCAACTGTTTGCTGATGTGAAGTCAGAATTTGATGTGCCGCCGTCATGTTTTTATCCTGTCCCAAAGGTCTATTCATCTGTTGTCCGATTTAATATACTTGATAAGCCGAGAGTAGAGTTGGACGACATTGATTTTTTCAAAAAGGTTGTCAAAGCATCTTTTGGCCAAAGGAGAAAAACTTTGTTGAATGCCTTAAAGTCATTTGATATAAAAACATCTCAACTCATTGAATTGTTTAGTAAAATAAACATAAATCCAAAGAGGAGAGGAGAAACGCTTAACCTTGATGAGTTTGCGGTATTAAGCAGGGAATTGAAGAAGCTGCAAACAGAATCGTAACTAAATTAGTGAAAATCTTGCCTGCTTTATGAAGCCTACAGTGTGAACACCAGTCCCTAATTGTCCTGTCCCTAATTGCCCAAAATGCAAGCATATTGTAAAATAATGCTTGCATTTTACTTTAATTTATTCTATAATACCAACAAGTGAAGCAGATAAAAGGGAGGTGATTTTTATGAAGATCTTTTTATTTACACTTCTACTTTTTCTATGCGCACCTGTGTGGGCATGTGAGAATTCTACAGGGGATGTCGAACCTGGAATGGAGATAATATGTCCAGAGGAGGAAGAAACACCAAAGGAATTAGAAGAAATGGGATTGG
>JBBTFC010000052.1:0-5572 GCA_038042015.1 Deltaproteobacteria bacterium | reverse complement strand
ATATGATGATTATAGATGAGTTTATTTGTAAAATCCCATCGTCTAATGAAGAGGGGTTGTGGTGTGAGCATAGGATTGATGTTACTACCAAGAACCTGTATCTTATATTCTATATTGATGAGAGCAGGGAAGAAATTAGGGCGGTATTGATGTTTGAGCCTAAAACTAAAGAGATGAATATTATTTATGCTGGGAAAAAGGCGGGACTGTGAAAATGACCCGCTTTAAGCATTGAATAATAGTTGATATTATATATTTTTATAGTATACTGCAATATGCAAGCAAAAATTATAAATGCAGGTGTAAGCATGCGCAACGACAAATATAGTAAAGCAATAGGTGGCTACGCACGGGCAGCAAAATTAACCCCTGAAGAGCGGTCAGCAATAGCGCAAAAAGCCGCAAAAGAAAGATGGAACACAGATCTCCTAAAGATACCAAAGGCTACACATCTTGGGGTAATAAAACTTAGTGGTATTGAAATACCATGCGCCGTTCTTGATGATGGGACCCGCGTTCTTAGTGAAAGAAGCGTAGCTAAGGCATTAGAAAAGAAGGGTAGGGGTCTTTACTGGCAGAAGAGAAAAGGCGTCTATCCTAATGACAATGAGTTATTACCGGAATATGTTTCCATAAGAAATTTAGAGCCTTTTATTAGCCCAGAAATAAATAAAAGACTTTTAAATTCAATAAGTTACAATGCAAAAACAGGAACAAGTGTGCGTGGAATTCCCGCTACACTGTTGCCTGAAATATGTCAAATATGGCTATCGGCACGCGAAAAAGGCTCTCTTACAGAAAGACAATTAGAAACAGCAGCAAAAGCACAAATATTAATGCAAGGTTTCGCCTCTGTAGGCATTGTTGCATTGGTTGATGAAGCTACCGGCTACCAGGAGGTCAGACTGAAAGATGCTTTGCAGGCGTACTTAGAAACAAGTATCGCTAAAGAACTTATTGTATGGGCTAAAAAAATCCCTGATGAATTTTATGAAAATATATATAAACTCAAAGGCTGGTCATGGCCTGGTATAAAAAAGAACCGATTCAGTGTTGTTGCTCGTTATACACGGGATTTAGTATATGATAGAATTGCGCCTTGGCTGCTAAAAGAATTAGAGAAAAAAGGCCCTCCAGATGAAATATGGAATGGGCCAAATAGACGTCAACAATGGCGTAGCGAGGATGTTGGAAATTTTATATTAGCTCAACATTTATATTCTTTGGTAATGTTTCAACGGCTTGCATTATCTAATAATTATAAATGGAGAAGGTTTGTTAAAATGGTAGATAAAGTATTGCCAAAAAGGGGAGAGACTTCCTAATTTATACCCAGTCTTGATTCTAATTCCGTCCTGCCTTAGCCGCCTTTATTTATACTTCCTTATCATAGTTTAAACAGATATATAATTTGAACTATGAAACACCTTTTGATAAACTCCAAAAAAAGATAGAGACGCTTACCATTGAGGAGTTTGCGGTTTTAAGCAGAGAATTGCAGAAACTAAAAGGGGGATTATTTATGAAAGATTATATCCTTGTGCTCATAACAGCAGGCTCTATAAAGGAAGGAGAAAAGATAGCCTGCGCTCTGGTTGAAGAAGGGCTTGCGGCATGTTGCAATATCATACCCGGCATAAAGTCTGTATTTAAATGGAAAGGCAAAGTTTGCAAAGAAACGGAGGTTTTACTTATGGTGAAAAGCAAGGCATCTATCTTTGAAAAGCTCAAGAAAAGGGTCAAAAAACTCCACAGCTATGAAGCGCCTGAGATAATAGCATTTTCCATAAAAGACGGGCTTAAGGCGTATCTAAACTGGATTGATGAGGTGTTAGAGGCATGATATGTATATCTCTATTATAATCCCGACCTTGAATGAGGAAGGCTGCCTGAAGAAGACACTGGAGGCAATTGGCCGGGGCATCGAGATTATTGTTGTGGACGGAGGAAGCAGTGATTCCACAAGAGAGATAGCCAATGATTTTACGGAGAAAGTAATTTTGTCAGAAAGAGGCAGGGGGGCGCAGATGGATAGGGGCGCAAGGGCAGCGTCCGGTGATATACTTCTTTTCCTGCATGCCGACACATCCCTTCCGAAAGATTGGAGGGATTGTATTGAAAATGCTTTAAAAGACGATAGAGTTGTTGGCGGAGGGTTCAGCCTGAAGATAGATGCAAAGGGCTTTTCTTTTCGTTTAATAGAGGCTGTTGCCAATATACGCGCAAAATATCTTGGCCTCATCTACGGCGACCAGGCCATATTTGTAAAAAGGGATGCCTTCTTCTCAACAGGCGGTTTCATGGGCCTTCCGCTCATGGAGGATGTGGATTTTATAAGAAGGATTAGAAAGAAAGGGAAAGTCCTTCTGTTGGATGCAGATGTTTCCACATCGCCGAGACAGTGGCAGAAAAAAGGGATACTGCGGACAACAATCGGAAATTTGTTTTTTCTTTCCCTTTATTATGCCGGTGTTTCGCCGCAGAGGTTATACAGGTTATATTATGCGTAAAACAAAGATTGTTGCCACACTTGGGCCAGCCACAGAAAAGGCATCTGCTGTAAGAAGGCTTATTAAAAGCGGGGTTGATGTGTTCAGGCTTAATCTTTCCCACGGCAGCCTATCGTGGCATGAAGAAAGGGTTAAAATAATCCGCACAGCCTCCGAAAAGGCAGATAAGCCTGTCTCCATCATCCTTGACCTTCAGGGGCCAAGGATAAGGACAGGGCCTTTGAAAGACGGACAGCCCATCAAACTCAAGTCAGGCGATATTGTTACAATAACAACAAAGCAAAAATATGGCGCTCCCGGCATTATCACAACACCTTATAAATCCCTTCCAAAGGATGTAAAAAAGGGGGATAGGATACTTTTGGATGATGGGACAATGGAGCTTAAGATTTTAAGCTCATCCGATACTGATATTAAATGCAAGGTGATAACAGGCGGACTGCTAAAGGAACATAAGGGTATGAACCTTCCTGATGTCAGGCTGAGCGTCCCATCTTTGACAGAAAAGGATAAAAGAAATCTTAAAGAAGGGCTTAAGTGGGGCATAGATTATGTTGCTCTTTCATTTGTTAGAACAGCCAAAGATGTGAAGGCAATAAGGGATTATATCAAAAGGCTCGGATTTTCTTTTCCTGTAATAGCCAAAATAGAAAAACCAGAGGCAGTGGAGGATATAGATAATATACTTGACGAGGCCGACGGTGTTATGGTGGCAAGGGGCGACCTTGGCGTTGAGATGGAGCCGCAGAGGGTTCCCCTAATCCAAAAAGATATAATAAAAAGGGCAAATAAAAAAGGGAAGGTGGTTATAACAGCAACACAGATGCTTGAGTCCATGATCTTAAGTCCGAGGCCCACAAGGGCAGAGGCAAGCGATGTTGCCAATGCCATTCTTGACGGAACAGACGCTGTTATGCTTTCAGGCGAGACATCTGTTGGAAGATATCCGATGGAGGCTGTGGAGATGATGTCAAAGATTGCATCTGAGGCAGAGAAGGGGCTTGTAGCATTGGATTACAGGCGGCGCAGGTCTGAGTTAATCTTTTCAGCTTATAATGCCGGTTCCGGAAAATCCTCAACGTTCCCATTAGCCATTGCCTATGCAGCGTTGGATGCATCCATAGAGACAGACGCAAAGGCAATATTAGCCTATACCATATCAGGAAGGACTGCGCAGCTTATCTCAAAACTTAAGCCAAAATGTAAAGTGTTTGTCCTGACGCCTGAAAATGCCATCTATCATAGGCTTCCGCTTTTATGGGGGGTTGTGCCGGTACTCATCCCTTTTGGAGATTCTACAGACAGGATGCTGGATATTGGCGAGAGGGCGCTGATTAAGAAAAGGCTCTTGAATAAGGGCGATGTAGTTGTTATAGTTTCAGGGACATCGGCAGTTACGGGCGCAATAAATATGATGAAGGTGCACAGGGTGGGGGAGTGAGGGAATGGTTAAAGGTTTTTGGTAATAGTACAAAATTGTTCGCCATGGAATAGAGGTGCTTTGAGAGGTGCTATAATTGAAAATTAAAGGAATAATCTGGTTTGATGACATAATTGAAAAACTTGACAGAAAACACAATGTCTTGCAACACGAAGTTAATGAAGTTTTGTCAAATAAGCCCATGTTTCGATATGTTGAAAAAGGACACCATCAAGATGAGGACGTTTATGCGGCAATGGGGCATGCTGCAAGCGGTCGCTACCTCATTGTTTTCTTTGTTTATAAAACCGATGGACGTGCCTTAATTTTATCAGCAAGGGAGATGACAAAGTCAGAAAGGAGATTATATGAGAAAGCATAAAAGTTCTGTGTCTCAAGTAACATCCTATAGAGGAATCGGCGAATTTTGGGACACGCATGATTTAGCGGATTTTTGGGATAAGACTAAAGACGTCGCATTCGAGGTAGCCATCGAGTCTGAAGTTACTTATTACGCTGTTGACAGAGTTCTTTCAGAGCGTATTCAGGCTATTGCATCAAAGAGAGGTTTCCGCTGATACACTCGTCAATCTTTGGGTGCAGGAAAAGTTGAAAGAGCAAGCAGTTTAATGGGCGCAACAAATATGATGAAGGTGCACAGGGTGGGGGAGTGAGGAAAGGGTTATTGGGGATCTGTAAAATGGTAAATTTTTAATATGGATGCATTTGAAGAAATAATCGGAAAGCTTTTAGAGGAAGAACAGTACTGGATTCGTCATTCGGTAAAAATTGACTTAACGAAAGATGAAAAGAAAAAAATTGGCAAACCAACTACACCAAGACCTGAAATTGATATAGTAGTATACGATATTCCTAAAAACACTATCTACTTACTTGAAGTAAAATCCTATCTTGACTCTAAGGGTGTTGCTCTTAAGAAGTTAAGGATAAATACTAAAGTTCAAAAAGGTAAGTATAAATTACTTACTTCGTCAAATTATAGAACTATTTTAACAAATAGACTAAAAGAGGATTGGGTGAGGGTAGGAGCGATAAAAGGTACCACAGTTGTTTCATATGGACTTATTGCAGGAAAAGTATATCAGGGTAAAGAACAAGAGGTCAGGCAGTTATTTGAAGGCAAGGGTTGGCTTTTTTGGGGGCCGACAGAAATTAGAGAGAAAATAGAAAAACTTGCGCAAAAAGGATATGAAAATGATCCTGTTACCATTGTGTGTAAATTATTAATGAGAAAATAAATAGTATACCTAATAATATGAAACCTTATATTGAAAAAATAAAACACAGGATTCTTCCAATCCTGCAACGGTATGAAGTTAAAAGGGCAGGTCTGTTTGGTTCATGTGTCAGGGGAAAGATGAAAGCTGACAGTGATAGCGACATAAACCCGAATTAACCCACCCTCACCCCAGCCCTCTCCCTGAGGGAGAGGGAGCATTTGTTAACTGCGAAACATTTCCTCCCCTTCAAGGGGAGGGTTAGGGTGGGGATGGGGTATATCTCATGGCGCTATTTATGCCGCTGTGTATAAAAATATTAAGGAGGTTTGAGTATGGAACTTAAGAAAAAGGATTCCGATATCCACGATTCACTGCAAGGTATAGTAAAAATAGAAAAAGAC
>JBBTFC010000051.1:3834-8024 GCA_038042015.1 Deltaproteobacteria bacterium | reverse complement strand
ATCCCTTGAGGCAACTATAAAATTGTTAATGCCCTGTTTAGCCGTAGAAAGGTCAATAGATGCAGATAGCTGCATCGGAGAGAGTTTTGACATAACCTTTTTTGAAGCAAGGATCCTTACCTCTACCTCTTTTACCGGTTTACCGATGATTACCATATCTTTAGGGAGATTCCTGAACTCAAGGGGAATCAAAAAACCTACCTCTGTCCTTTTTTCGCCTTCTACCAGAATCCACAGGGCAATTGCAAAAGTAATAGCCATTACTTTTAATATCTTATTTTTAAAGAAAAACTCTTTCAAAGAACCCTCTCTCGTGAAAATATCCCTTTTTTGCCTCTGGCTTCATTTTGTGGATGAGCGCCGCGGAATATATCCTTGAGTTTTTTCAGCAATGAGGCTGCATCCATATTTCTATCTATCTCCCCGTCAACAACCAAAGAAACCTCGCCTGTTTCTTCTGATACAACTATTACAACAGCATCTGTCTCCTCTGTAAGCCCGAGGGCCGCCCTATGACGTGTGCCCAATGATTTACTTATCTCCTGGTTTCTTGTCAGGGGAAGAAAACACCCGGCCCTGCTTATTCTTTCCTTTCTGATTATGGCCGCCCCGTCATGCGCCGGCGACGAGGGATTAAAGATGGAAAGGAGCATTTCTGAACTCATCTTTGCGTCCACCTCTATCCCGATATCAAGATAATCTCCCAATCCCACATACTTTTCCAGAACTATCAATGCGCCGATTTTTTTCCCTGACATCTGAAAGGCTGCTTTGGTCAGTTCCTCAAAAATTTCTTCCTTTGAGCCTTCGCCTCTGCCAAATAACGATGTTTTGCCGACCTGCACCAATACCCGTCTTATATCCCTCTGGAAGACCACTATTACTATTATTACTATTGCGCTGAGGAAATTGCTCAATATCCAGTGAAGTGTAAATAACTCCATCCTCTGGGATACGAAATAGACAAGGACTATTACAGCCAGCCCCCAGAGCATCCTCTCCGCCCTTGTCCCTTTTACAAGGAGCATGAGCCTGTAAATTACAAAGGCAACGATAAGGACATCAACTACATCTATCCAGCGAATATCAAAAATAGCCTGCGGCATATAACCCCGATTTATATGTGCAACCTTTAGGTTGCGAAAAACCGCAGGCTGAAGCCTGCGGCTACCTACATGTAACTGTTTTTAATCGCATCCGCCATATCTGCTGCCATTCGCGTTTCCTTAACATCGTGAACCCGAACAATACTTGCTCCGTTTAATATGCCGGCTGCAATGGTGGCAATGGTCCCTTCCAACCTATCCTTTACATCTAAGCCGAGAACCTTGCCTATGAATGATTTTCGCGATGTCCCAAGAACTACCGGCCTTCCAATGGACTTAAATTCAGAGAGTCTTTTTATAATCTTCAAATTATCTTCAGCGCCCTTGCCAAAACCTATGCCTGGGTCGATGGCAATCTTTTCTTTTTTAATGCCGGCCTTAACAGCAAAACAAACCCTCTCTTTTAGGTGGTTGAATATTTCTGATATAAGGTCATCATATTTGACATCCATCTGCATTGTTACCGGTGTTCCTCTCGTATGCATAAGTATAACACCAACTTTGGTTTTTGCGCATACCTCTGCCATCGCTGGATCAAATCTCATGGCGCTGATATCATTCACTATTTGCGCCCCTGCGTCAATAGCCTGTCTCGCAACCTCTGCCTTTGTTGTATCCACTGATATGGCGACATCGGTTTTTTTAGCCGCTTCTTTTATTACAGGTATAACCCTTTTAAGCTCTTCTTCCGGAGAAACCGGTTTAGAGCCGGGTCTTGATGATTCACCGCCTACATCTATAATATCAGCGCCATCCTCTGCCATTTGCAGCGCCTTTTTTACAGCCTCTCCTTTTTTTAGATATTGGCCGCCGTCGTAAAAGGAATCGGCCGTTACATTCAAGATGCCCATTATCAACGTCCGCCTTTCTAAAATCCACTTTTTCCCTTTTACTTCAAATACCCATTCTCTTTTACATATATTGTCAATAGCATTTTTAATGGCGCTGCCGATTTGTTTCAAACCAAACGGCTGCATATTTAACTTTTTAATTACACTGTATATCTGTTTTTCCGTTCCGGATATAATGGCATCTGTAGTTTTAACACTACAGTTAATAACGCCCACCGATACCGCTGCATCTCCGCCAACTGAGAGCATTTCTTGTTTAAGGATATTTGCCTGCGGGGCGGTCAGACCTTCTATCTTGAGATTCAGATGGAGCAGTTTAGGGGCCATGAGCTTTATGCCCACACGGTCAACCCCAATGCGGGACATCTCGGATACGGTTTCTTCTTTAGAGGTAATGTTTAAATGCCTTGGCAAATTCACAAAAACCTCGCAGGTTTAGAAAGGCTATCAGGTTAGTGGGATGCAGCGGTTGCTGAGGCTTCCTTTGAAGGTTCGGTTCCGCCGCGTATTATCCTGTCTATTTCATCGCCGTCCAGCACCTCTTTTTCAAGAAGGGCGTTGGCAAGTCTGTGCAGTGTGTCAATATTTTCAACAAGGATTTTTTTGGCCCTGTTGTAGCCTTCCATTACAATTACCTTTATCTCCGAGTCTATTTCTCCGGCTGTCTGCTCACTGTAGTTCTTATGTGTGGCTATCTCTTTTCCAAGAAATACCATCTCTTCTTTTTTGCCAAATGTTAACGGCCCCATCTTTTCGCTCATGCCCCACTCGCACACCATCTTTCTTGCCATCTCTGTCGCCCTTTCAATGTCATTACCGGCGCCCGTTGTCATGTGATGCAAAACCAGTTCTTCCGCTACCCGTCCCCCCATCATTATGGCAATTCCTCCCAGGATATACTCTCTTGGCCATGTATGTTTTTCATCCAAAGGCAGATACTGGGTAAGGCCAAGGGCGTAGCCCCGCGGAATAATGGTTACTTTGTGGACAGGGTCGGAACCGGGGATAAACTTTCCAACAAGGGTATGACCTGCCTCATGATATGCTGTATTCTTTTTCTCCTCTTCGCTTATTATCATGCTTTTTCGTTCCTTACCCATCAATACCTTGTCTTTTGCCTCATCAAAATCGGCCATCTCAACCTTGCTCTTGCCGCGTCTTGCCGCCAGCAGGGCTGCTTCATTAACTAAGTTTGCAAGGTCTGCCCCTGACATACCGGGGGTTCCTCTTGCAACCACCTCAAAATTCACATTTTCCGCCAGAGGCGCTTTTTTGGCGTGGACAGTGAGTATATCGCTTCTGCCCTTCAAGTCGGGTTTAGGGACAATAACTGTCCTGTCAAACCTTCCTGGCCGCATCAATGCAGGATCCAAAACATCAGGACGGTTTGTTGCAGCAATCAGGATTACGCCCTCATTTGATTCAAAGCCATCCATCTCCACAAGAAGCTGATTCAAAGTCTGCTCCCTTTCGTCATGACCGCCGCCAAGACCCGCGCCCCGGTGCCTTCCGACAGCGTCTATCTCATCTATAAAGATTATGCACGGCGCATTCTTCTTTCCCTGAAGAAAGAGGTCCCTGACTCTGGATGCCCCGACACCAACAAACATTTCTACAAAATCAGAGCCGGATATGCTGAAAAACGGAACACCGGCCTCTCCGGCTATTGCCTTTGCAAGCAAGGTTTTTCCTGTTCCAGGCGAACCCATGAGAAGCACGCCTTTTGGTATGCGGCCGCCGAGTTTTGTAAACTTTTTCGGGTCCTTTAAAAACTCAATAATTTCTTCCAATTCTTCCTTAGCCTCCTCAATGCCTGCCACATCCTTAAATGTCACCTTCTGCTGGCTCTCGTTCAAAAGCCTTGCCTTGCTCTTGCCGAATGCCATTGCCTTGCCGCCGCCCATCTGCATCTGTCTCATAAAAAATACCCAGACCCCTATAAGAAGAAGCATGGGAAACCATGAAATAAGCACGGCCCACCACTGGGACTGATCCGCTGGTTTTGCCGTTATCTTTACACCCGTTGTTCTCAGTGTTTTTACAAGTTCGGGATCATCAGGCGCGAAGGTCTTAAATTCCTTGCCGTCTTTAAATTTTCCATATATGTCATTTCCCTGTATGGTAACTTCTGCAATATTGCCCTTTTCCACTGACTGCATAAAATCACTGAATACGATCTTTTCCTGAGATTGTGGGGTATGGCTGAACATGTTATACAGGAGCACCATTGTGG
>JBBTFC010000051.1:1487-3734 GCA_038042015.1 Deltaproteobacteria bacterium | reverse complement strand
TTTTCCTGAGATTGTGGGGTATGGCTGAACATGTTATACAGGAGCACCATTGTGGATATTATAATGAGCCACATTGCCAGGTTTTTATAAATAGATTGTTTCATCCTTGATATTATCCCCCTTGTCTTAAATCAGCATGAAATAACTGCGCTCTTTTTCTTCTAGCAAAAAAAACATATTGTCATAAATCAAAAGACATTACAACAGAAATTTATCTTATAGAATTTTAACTGAGTAATGGCTTAATTTTGGCTGATATCGCAATTACTTATCCTTAAATACCGCCTGTCTCTTTTCCAAGAAGGCGCGTATGCCCTCATCCTTATCTTCTGTTTCACAAACCTTGCCAAAGAGTTTATCCTCTTCTTCCACTCCATATATAGCCTTGAGGCATAAGCTTACGGCAAGCCTGCTTTTATTTGCTATTCTGCCGGCAAGCTCTTTTGCTTCATCCATTAGCTTGTCTCTTGGGACAATCTTATTTAAAAGGCCGATAGCCAAAGCCTCTTTAGCCGAAACCTTGTTTCCTGTGAGCAGGAGTTCTATGGCCTTGCCTCTGCCTATTATTTTTGGAAGCCTGCGGCTTCCAGCGAAACCGGGTATTATCCCAAGATTTATTTCAGGTTGTGAAAACCATGCATCTTCCGAGGCAATCCTTATATGGCAGGCCATGGCAAGCTCATTGCCTCCGCCGATACATGCGCCATTTATAGCGGCAAGGACAGGAATGGTTGAAGATTCAATAATATTCATCAACTCCTGTCCGTTTTTTGCAAAGGACTCGCCGTCCTTTTTTGTCTTTATAGCTGATAGTTCGTTAATATCTGCGCCAGCGCAGAATGTTCTGCCTGCGCCGGTTATAATTATAATTTTGATATTTCCTTTTTTATTTAAATCCCGAAAAGCTTCCTTTAGCCCGGCTATCAACTTAAGAGATAGCGCATTCACAGGCGGGTTATTAAGAGTGAGTAGGGCAAGGTTGTTTTCTATAAGTATATCCATCAATTTATTCATATGCAGTTTCCTTTGACAACAAGTATAGCAGAAGAATGGAAATGGTCAAGAGTTTGCGCATTCCTTTCATATTTTTCTCTTGACAACACAATATATTGTGGTATATTAGACGCCTATCCACAATATATGCCGTTTGCCTTTTAAAAACAAACGCTTATGTTTATATATTCAATGTCATTTGGTTATACTAAAAATAGTAAGCAGTTTTTAACTGCTTACAACTAACAGTTTACTCACTCACTTAAAAAAAGGAGACATTATGGACGTAGAGCAAGACATTTTTGGAGAGGGGTTCCAGTCTTCGGTTCCAAAGAAGAAACTATCCCGCGGGACACAAAGGCAAAAGAAGATCGTTCCGCAGCTTGCGCATAATGCCATCAAGGTGCTGGGAAAACGGTATCTTAAAAAAGACCTAAAAGGCAATCCCATTGAAACCCCTGATACTATGCTCTGGCGGGTGGCAGAGAATATCAGTCAGGCTGATAAAATATATGACCAAAAAGCAGATATTGAAAAAACAGCAGAGGTTTTTTATGAGATGATGGCTTCGCTCCAATTTATGCCAAATTCGCCAACCCTCATGAATGCAGGCAGGGAGTTGCAGCAACTCTCCGCATGTTTTGTGCTTCCGGTGGACGATTCAATGGAGAGCATATTTGAGGCTGTAAAGCATACTGCTTTAATCCATAAGAGCGGAGGAGGCACTGGTTTTTCGTTTTCAAGGCTCAGGCCGTCAGGAGATATAGTTGGCTCAACCTCCGGCATATCATCCGGCCCTATATCTTTTATGACTGTATTTGATTCAGCCACAGAGGCAATAAAACAGGGAGGCACGCGGCGCGGGGCAAATATGGGGATACTGCGGATAGACCATCCTGATATAATGCATTTCATAACCTGCAAAGAGGATAATAACAAGCTCAACAACTTTAATATCTCTGTTGCCATTACAGAAGATTTTATGGAGGCTGCAGAGGCAGGCAGAGAATATGAATTAAAGAATCCGAGGACAGGAAAGGCCGCGGGAAGTCTTAATGCAAAAGAGGTCTTTGAAAAGATAGTAAATATGGCATGGAAAAACGGCGACCCTGGAATAATCTTTATTGACAGGATAAACAGGGACAATCCAACCCCGCACATAGGCGAGATAGAATCAACAAATCCATGCGGAGAGCAGCCGCTTCTGCCTTATGAGTCCTGCAACCTTGGCTCAATAAATCTTACAAAGATGGT
>JBBTFC010000051.1:0-1387 GCA_038042015.1 Deltaproteobacteria bacterium | reverse complement strand
GATTGGGATAAACTTAAATATGTTATAAAGGAAGCGGTTCATTTTCTTGATAATGTAATAGATATGAACCGTTATCCGATTCCCCAGATTGAAAAGATGACAAAGGGCAACCGCAAGATAGGCCTTGGTGTAATGGGGTTTGCAGATATGCTGGTAAGGCTTGGCATTCCATATAATTCAGAAGAGGCAATAGACACGGCTCTTGAGATTATGGGCTTTATACAGGAAAAGGGGAGAGAGGCGTCCATTGAACTCGCAGGGGAAAGGGGTGAGTTTCCCAACTTTAAAGGTTCTATATACGATGAAGGCAGTAAGGTAAGGAATGCCACTGTAACTACCATTGCCCCGACCGGAACAATATCTATGATAGCAGGATGCTCCTCAGGCATAGAGCCTATTTTTGCCCTTGCCTTCACCAGAAATGTGCTTGACGGCGCCGAACTCGTAGAGGCAAATCCATTATTTGAGGAGATTGCCAAAGAGCGCGGTTTCTACAGCCCGGAGCTTATGAAACAGGTTGCCAAGACAGGCGGGCTGCATGATGTGAACGAAGTGCCGTATGATATAAAGAGGCTGTTTGTAACCTCCCACGATATATCCCCGGAGTGGCATATAAAAATGCAGGCCGCATTTCAGAAATATACGGACAATGCGGTTTCAAAGACTGTCAACTTCCCGAATGAGGCAACACCTGAGGATGTTGCCGATGTCTATAGATTAGCCTATAAACTTAACTGCAAGGGCGTTACCGTTTACAGGGATGGTTCAAGGGATGTGCAGGTTTTGAATAAAGGGGAGAAAAAGGACGCCAAATTACAGACACCGGAATTGAAACATCAAACAACAGTTTTAACCCCAAAACCCAGAGGAGATATTACCTTTGGCGCAACAAGAAAGATGAAGACAGGCTGCGGAAATCTCTATATAACCATAAATGAAGATGAGGAGGGGCGGCCGTTTGAGATATTCACGCAGATCGGCAAGGCGGGCGGGTGCGCTGCATCACAGTGCGAGGCAATAGGCAGGATGGCATCGCTTGCATTAAGAAGCGGGATACAGGCAGAAGAGATTATTAAACATATGCGCGGCATAAGCTGTCATGTGCCTGTGGGATACGGCAAGGAAAAAATCCTATCCTGCGCTGACGCCGTTGCCAGGGCCATGGACTGGTATGTAAATTATAAGAGGCAGATTGGCGGCGCAAGCCTTAAGATACACGATGAGCAGATGGTTTACAGCGACGGCAAAGCGTATCCAGAATTTTTAGGCGGCGCCGATGTGTTGCAGAGGGGCGCCTGTCCTGACTGCGGAGCCCAGATGCAGTATGAGGAAGGGTGTGCTAAGTGCAACTGTGGTTATTCGGATTGCGGGTAGGAATTAAAAATTG
>JBBTFC010000050.1:0-7071 GCA_038042015.1 Deltaproteobacteria bacterium | reverse complement strand
CCCCCTGCAAGGATGCAGGAGATACTCGCCCAGTATGTGGACAGGCATTTGTGGGATAAATAATCAATCTGTTATTTTCAATATTACACCCCCTATCTTCCCGCCCCTGTACTTTACTATAATGGGATATTCGCTTCCCTTTCCGTCTGTGGAATATTTTTTCCACATATCCCTATTTGTATCAATCAAATAGCCCCTGTCTTCCCCTGTATTTTTATTTTTATCCCCTGTAAAACCAAGCAGATTTACGACAATATCATTGGCCGGGACGCCTCCGGCGTCTGCGGAAACGATCTTTATCTTATCCCCTCTTTTTACTTTAAGTGTTTCGCCGTTAAAAACCGTTTCTTTCCTGCTGCCATTTATCTCAAATGTGAGCGTCAATAATCTTGCCTGCCCCTGAATGTTTCTGTCAGGGGGCTTGCCTGATACATCAGGAGCGGTTTCAGGTATTGCCTCAGGCAGGGCAGTTTTATCTTCAGGCGCATGTTGAACCTCCGGTGGCACAGCCTTAATTGCCGGCGGCTCGGTTGCAGGTAAATTGACAGGTTCTACTTTTTTAACAGGTACTGGCGCATTAGAAACTGAGAAGGGATTAAGTTCCTGTAATATATTATAATTGGCAATAACAGCCAATATGATTCCGGCCGCAATTACAACAATAAGGGTTTTGATCAGGAAGCCGTTTTTTGCAAAGAACCCATTCTTTTTTTCATCAGCCTCAAATGAAACAAAGGAAGTATCAGGTTGATGCGCCACTTCTTCAAAGTTCGGCAGACTCCATTCACTGCCCCTGCCATCACCGACAATGCCGGTTATTTGCTCAGATAATGTCCTTTCAAATCCCCCAAATTCCCCCTCACCACGAAAGGCGCTTCTGTGCCTTTCGTCCTCTCCCGCAGGGGGAGAGGGAACAGATACAGGGGCAAATTGGGGCGCCCTTTTTTCAAATTCTTTTTTTACCGCCTCTTCCACTGCCGCGGCTATTTGTCCGCTTATAATCTTTCTTGCCTCTTCCTCAGAGAACGCGCCCGCCTTTTCCTCTACAGGCTCAATCTGTTGAACTGCCCTTTTATCCAGCTCGTTTTTTACAGCATCTCTTATAATATTGACCACTTGTTCATTTACAAACCCTTTTGCCTTTTCTAAAACCTCATCCACAATCGATGCAGTGCCAAATTGAGCAGCCCTTTTTTCAAATTCCCTTTTTACCACCTCTTCCACTGTTGCGGCTACCTGTACGCCTGCAATCTTTCTTACCTCTTCCTCAGAGAACGCGCCCGCCTTTTCCTCTACAGGCTCAATCTGAGGAAGTTTTTCATCCAACTCCGCCTCAATACTGTCTTCCGCGGCTTTGACAATCTGCTCGTCTATAATGCGGGTTTTTCTCTTCATTGCCATATTAAGGCTAACATCGCAGATTTTATTTATTATCTCAGGATTGCCAAAACTTGTATTGTGTATGATTTTAACTGCCCAAGGGGTTATCTCAAGTTTTCCTTCCCCACTGGCTGATGCGAGTCTTTTAGAGATATACTCTTTTGTCTCTTCATGGCCGAGTGGGTGCAGATGATGTATCCCTGATATGCCCTGTTTAATCTCTTTAAGTTGTGGCGCGTTCAGTATATTTTTTATTTCAGGTTGGCCGGAGAGAACTATATTATCAATCCCTGTTTGTAATAAAGTTCTTACAGCCATTAATGCATTGGCATTAAATTTGTCTGCATTATCAAGTATTACAACGGTTTGCCCCCTTGCTTCCCTGCACATAAAAGAATGCGCCTGGAGAGCGGAGACAATGTCCTCTGCAAAATCAGTGGCGGTTTTTATTCCAAGCTCATTTTTAATTGCAATTAAAATATCTAACCCCCCATTTTCCGTTGCAATGCTTCGCTGCAACGGTGGAGGATTTAGCGAATCTATATACACAAACGTTACCTTTTCATCTGCGAGCTCAACCATTGTTTTAAGACACAGGCTTGTTTTACCGCTCCCCTTTCCCCCTGTGAGGAGAATAATATTAGCCTTCTTGCTTTTAATATTGTTTAAAAAGCCGCTTTTGATGTTGGTTAAAAGAAAAAGCAGTGCCTCATAATGTGCATCCCCAAGGTATAAGAGATCCGGGTCAGTCAAAAAGTCAAACCGGTTTTTTGTTAAATGAAAATAGTCAACATAGTCTTTCTTTTGAATGTAAGAGCCGGACATTATCTTGATAAGCGCGAGTTCTTTCCTGGCCTCAGGCAGAAACGGATTTTTTCTAAGCGCTGCTGTCAGACCGCCTTCAGCCTCTTTAAATAAACCCTCTCTTATATAAAGTTTTGCAAGGAAAAGATGGGCTATGTACAGGTCATGGTCTATAGAGAGCGATTCCATAAGGAAGCCCTTGGCCTTTACCGTATCATGGGGATGCTTGTTAAAAATCGCCCAGCCGAGATATGCCTTATATTCTGCCTCATCCGGATTAAGTCTTACTGCTTCTTCAAATGAAGTTGCCGCTTTTTCATAATCTTTTTTAGCAAGGTATGTTTTCCCATTCTGGAATATAAGTTCGGCATTCGTCTTTTTCTCCGGCTCATAAGCCTCCTCTTTTGCCTCGGTTGGTTCAGGCTTGTAGACTGAATCAGCAACACCGGCAACAGGTTCATCCTTTGAAGATATAATATCTGTTATTATTAAGCCGTATGTCAGAAGTTCAGCCTTCCGGTGGAGGAGATCGGAATTATTTATCACTTCTTTTGTTTTGCTTATGCCGTCAAATTTGGCAAGGAAGCGGCTCTCCTGTATATTTAAACCGAGGTCTTCGATTTTATACGGCTTGCTTGGCGAAATAGTAAGGGGTTTGTCCATAAACTTTTTAAGCAGAGCCTCCACCTGTTCAAACTGGCAATATCCATTTAGTATTCCGTTTATTATCAGCAAGGCAGGATTCATGGGGAGCAATTGGAGATTTGCCGGCAGGCCGCCCTTAATTAAAAAATACTTATAATTTCCATTCGGCCAGCCAAAGATTTTCCATATCTTTTTTTTCATCTGAAGCGCAAGGCAGTCGTCAAGTTCTTTTTGCGATATAAACCCCATAGAAATAAGGACTTCGCCGTGCCTTTTCTTTTGCTTTAACATTATCTCCAGCGATTTTTCATAAGCCTCCTTTGAGATAATGCCTTCTTCCAACATCACCCTGCCAAGCACATCGTTCATACTGTTGGAGGAAACATTAACAGGCCAGCCTTTTTTAAAGTATATCCGCCTCTTTAACATTCCCCTTGTAACGTCCATGATGTTTGCCGGGTCGCTGCGGAGGGATATAGTATGCAGCAGTTTTAGCAAAGGGTTATCTTTAAGGTCATTCCATTTTTTTTCAGACACTTTGCGCTACCTCCTATGGAAGAAAGTCAAAAGGGGATTAACAGGTCTAAAGACCTGTTCCCACGGCTTTCTGCTTTGTATCTTATTCCACGGCAAGATTGAAATCAAGAAAATCCTTATTTGACTAATTCCGGCTGCTCTTATAGAATGAGCAGGTAAAAAGGAGAAAAATGACAGCCTTGTTAAACGGTCCTTTGTCCAGAGATATTCTTAAACTCGCCTCCCCCGTATTTTTTGGCACACTTTCCCAGACTATTTTCTATGCCGTTGACACTGCCATGCTGGGGAGGGTCGGGGTGGAGGCCCTGGCAGCGGCAGGCCTTGGCTGGTTTGTTGTCTGGGTATTTGGAAGCAGCCTTATGGCCATAGAGGTAGGCGCCCAGAGCCTTGTTGCAAGAAGGTTCGGAGAGGGGGACTGGGAGGCATGTGGAGGGCTTCTTGATAACACGCTTGCCTTTGCTGTAATATCTGGTTTCTTATTTTCCGTTGCCGGTTATCTCTTTGCCCCGGCAATATTTCCATACCTGTCAGATGACATAAAGGTTGTTGAGTATGGGATTGATTATCTCAAATACAGTTTTTTATCAATATTCTTTTTCCTTGTCATTGCATCCTTCAGGGGGTTTTTTGACGGCCTTGGCCAAACGCATCTGTTTATGAAGGTTGCCATTGTTATGAATATATCAAACATTATCTTTGACTATGTACTCATCTTTGGGAAATTCGGTTTTCCGAGGCTTGAGGTAAAAGGGGCCGCCCTTGCATCGCTTATTTCTTCCTTTATAGGCGCCGCATATTTCTTTGGCATCAGTTTTAGGAACCGATTTGTCAGGCGGTTCAGATATTTAAGCAGGTACCAGTTTAACCTTGCAATTTTAAATTCCATTACGAGGCTTGCATTTCCTGCAATGATCAGGGTATTTTTTATAATGGCAGGACTTACGGCATTTCTCTGGATAGTGGGACGGATAGGGAACGTAGAGCTTGCGGCAAGCAATATACTTATGACCCTTTCCTCTTTTACATTCCTTGCCGGCTACGGGTTTGCGGTTGCAGCCGCCACAATGGTAAGCCAGAATCTTGGCAAGGGCAATGCGGAAATTGCAGAAAGCTATGGATGGGAGGCCGTGAAACTCGGACTTTTATGTATGGGTTTTTTAGGGGCCTTGTTTATATTATTCCCCGGGATTATACTTGAGATATTTACTGACCAGAAAACAGTTATAAAAACAGGCAGAAATGTCCTCATACTGTTTGGAATAATTCAGTTCTTTGACGCTGTAAATCTTATTCTTTCCCATGCGCTTCAAGGCGCCGGATATACAAAATGGGTTATGAAGGCAGAGGGGCTTGTGGTATGGTTTTTATTCCTGCCGGCAGCCTATATTTTAAGTCTGGTTTTTGGTTTCGGGCTTTATGGCGCATGGCTGAGCATGTTTACGTATAGTTTGACCATAGGGGTAACAATGCTGTGGAAGTTCAAGGAAGGGAAATGGAAAGAGATTGAAATGTAGGGATGGAGGTGTTTATGGAAATCATAATAAAACAGGGAAGCCTTTTGGAGGCAGAGGCTGACGCTATAGTAAACGCTGCAAATAGCCTCGGCCTCATGGGCGGCGGGGTGGCAATGGTTATAAAAAAGGCGGCTGGCGATGTAGTGGAAGAGGAGGCAAAAAAACTCTCTCCCATACCGGTGGGCAGGGCTGTCCTGACAACAGCAGGGAATTTAAAATTCAAAGGCATTATCCACGCGCCTACAATGGAGATACCCGGCATCCGCATACCGCTTGTGAGCGTGGGCAAGGCAACAAAGGCAGCGCTTAAGCTGGCTGACGAAAGCGGATTTTCCGTGGTGGCGTTCCCGGGCATGGGAACAGGCATAGGCGGCGTAAAAAAAGAGGCAGCAGCAGATGCAATGCTGGAGACGATACAGGATTTTAAGGCGCAGCAGCTAAAAAAGATTGTGCTTATGGATGTTGACAGCGAAATTGTGCAAGAGTGGAATAGGGCAAAGGCAAAGAGAGGGTTGTAGGACAATACAATGAAGGCAATGCCTAAAACAAGAATAGAGCGTGATTCGCTCGGCGAAAAAGATGTGCCCGTGAATGCCTATTACGGCATACAGACACTAAGGGCAATTGAAAACTTTTCCATAAGCGGCATATCTCCGAAAAAAGAATTTATATCAGCCTTTGCAATGGTAAAAAAGGCCGCCGCTGTCGCAAATATGGCAACAGGCAGTCTCAATGGAAGAGTCGGCAGGGCGATTGTCAAGGCTGCGGACGAGATTATAAGCGGAAAACTGCGCAATGAATTTGTTGTGGATGTGTATCAGGCGGGCGCAGGCACATCGCACAACATGAATGCCAATGAGGTCATCGCAAATAGGGCAATAGAAATGCTCAGCGGGAAAAAGGGGAACTATAAAATCATCCACCCCAACGACCATGTTAATATGTCACAGTCAACGAATGACACGATACCAACAGGCATGAGGATTGCCAGCCTGTTTTTGACAAAAGAGTTATTATTGGAATTGAAGATGATGGAAAAAGCGCTGTCAGATAAGGCAAAGGAATTTGACGGCATTATCAAATCGGCAAGAACCCATCTTCAGGATGCGGTGCCCATAAGGCTTGGACAGGAATTTCGCGCTTACGCAGCAGCAGTCTCAAAGTCGACAAAAAGAATTCAGCGGGCTGCGGAAGAATTAAAGGAGCTTGGCATTGGCGCAACAGCAGCAGGCACAGGCATAAATACTCATCCTGATTATAGAAGGCAAACCATAAAGGCATTAAGAGATATAACCGGGATAAAAGACTTAAGGCCTGCAAAGGACATGTTAGAGGCGATAAACAGCATGGCGGATTTTGTAAATTTGTCTCAGGGATTAAGAGGGCTTGCTATAGAACTTATAAAGATTGCCAATGATCTGCGGCTTTTAAGCTCAGGCCCAAGGACAGGTTTTGCCGAGATTATACTCCCAGCTGTTCAACCCGGCTCATCCATTATGCCGGGCAAGGTAAATCCGGTTATGGCTGAAATGATGAATATGGTCTGCTTTCAGGTTATCGGCAATGACCTGACAATCGCAATGGCAGCGCAGGCAGGCCAGCTTGAATTGAATGTAATGATGCCTGTAATAAACTATAATATCATGCAGTCTGTGGAGATTTTAAAAAACGCTGTAAGGGTCTTTACTGAGAGATGTGTAAAAGGCATAAAGGCAGACAAGGCAAGGTGCCGGGAGTTTGCAGAAAAGAGCGTTGGCCTTGCAACTGTCCTTAATCCATTCATCGGCTATGAAAAAGCGGCTGTTGTCGCAAAAGAGGCTGTTATAACCGGCAAAGCCATAAGAGAGGTAGTCCTTGAAAAGGGGATTCTTTCTAAAAAAGAGGTTGATAAAATTCTTAACCCAATGGCCATGACAAGACCAAGGGTTATTAAAAAATGAAAAGGGTCTATAGCTCATCTTTGCTGGCAATAGTTGAGAATGTGAAAAATGTGCTGGAACTTAATGAAATCAGGTGTGTTCTTAAAAATAAGCACCTCAGCGTTGCCCTCGGAGATATACCGCCTATAGAATGCTGGCCGCAATTATGGGTTGCAGATGAGGACGTAGAGCGGGCATTGCAGATAATTGACACCTCAGTTGATAAAGAATCTCAGCAAGGCAACTGGGTATGCTCAAAATGCAAAGAAAAG
>JBBTFC010000049.1:5066-13673 GCA_038042015.1 Deltaproteobacteria bacterium | reverse complement strand
GTCAAAGTGTCAGAGTTAAAGTTTTTTTTTGATACTCTGACGCTTTGACTCTCTGATACTTGAAAACTCTATGCTGGACAAAATAAGAAAAACAATCAAAAAATTTAACATGCTTAAAAAAGGCGATACTGTTGTCGTCGCTGTCTCCGGCGGCATAGATTCAGTTGTATTGCTTCATGCGCTTATAGAGCTTGCAGCAGAATATAGGCTTTTTATCATCGTTGCCCACCTTAATCACTGTTTAAGAGGCAGGGAATCAGACAGGGACGAGGTATTTGTAAAGAGGCTTGCGGAAAAGTTAGGTGTAAAGTTTATTTGTAAAAGGATGGATGTACGCTTGCTTTTAAAAAAGGGTGATTCATTACAGGATATTGCAAGAGAGGCAAGGTATTCATTCTTTGACAGAATTGCAAAAAGATATAAGGCAGACAGGATAGCTACAGGACATAATATGGACGACCAGGCTGAGACAGTGTTGATGAAATTTCTAAAAGGCGCAGGGCTTGGCGGTTTATGCGGTATTCCAAAGGTCAAGGGAAAATATATAAGGCCGCTCATTGAGATAACCAGAAAAGAGATAGAGGAGTATGCCGAAGACTCCATGTTGAAGTTTGTAAAAGACAGCTCAAATAAAAGCGCTAAATATCTTCGCAACCGCATAAGGCTTAAACTTATACCCATTCTTGAGGAATATAATCCATCTCTTAAAAGTGATTTGGCGAGGCTTTCCCGTATCCTTGAGAGAGATGATGTGTATCTGAAAGATAAGGCAGGAGGCGCTTACAAAAGCATTGTGATTAGGCGGGATAAAGACGTTGTTTCCCTATATTTAAAGAAGCTTAACAGGTTACATGGCGCAATAAGGGCAAGGATTTTTTTTATGGCAGTAGAGGAACTTCTCGGCTCATCAAAAGGGTTTTATAGTTATCATGTTGAGGATTTTTTAAGGTTGTTATGCAGTGATGCCCCAAATCTCTCAATAAACCTTCCCAGCAGGTTAATGGTTTATAAAGAATACGATATTATTACAATAGAAAGGAGGCATCCGCCTCAGGCGGAGGCGAAAAATGGAGGGCGGAAAACAGAGCAACCAATCTTTTTTAAAAAAATATTAAAGATAAACGGTAAAACCAATGTTATTGCGGATAATGGGTTTAAGATTGCTGAATTTAATGCAGAGATCCAAGTTTGGAGGGGGATAAAGGGGGAGGACGCCCCTGCCATGAACTTATCAATTGCCTGCTTTGATTATGACAAACTTCAACTTCCTCTCACGGTCAGGAACTTTAGGCCAGGAGACCGTTTTGCGCCGCTTGGCATGAATGGTCATAAAAAGGTTAAAAGGCTTTTTCAGGAAAAAAGGATTTCAAGACGCAGAAGGGGTTTGATTCCTATTGTTGTTTCCGGGGATGAGATAATATGGGTTGCAGGCATAAGACAGGCAGATTACGGGAAGATGGATTCAAATACAAAGAGGGTATTAAAAATGGAGATTGGTCCGCTTGCCTTCTAACCGGATTTAGTGATAAGATGCCTGAAAATTTTGTTGGGGAATGCGGTTACAAAAAAATGAAAAAACGTTGGACAGTCCGCTCTCCTGATGTTGAGCTTCAGGGCCTTTTTGGGAGAGAGCTAAAAATTTCTCCTTTGACAGCCCAGCTTTTGATAAACAGGGGCCTTGTCGAAATAGACAAGGCCTTTTCTTTTCTTTCCCCCTCCCTTAAGAACCTGCATGACCCGTTTGGCATGAAGGATATGGACAGGGCGACAGAGCGGATTATAAAGGCAATTAAAGGGAACGAAAAGATTGCTATCTATGGCGATTATGATGTTGACGGAACAACCGCCACAGCGCTTCTCTATCTTTTCTTAAGACAGGCTATGGGTTATGGGCAAGAGGCTATAGGTAATAGCCATTGTCTATCGCCCATCGCCCATCGCCTCGATTATTATATACCTGAGCGGCTGAAAGAAGGTTACGGTCTTAATAATAATGCGCTCAAGCATATATCAGACTCCGGCACAAAACTAGTTATTACAACCGATTGCGGCATTACAAATTATGAAGAAGTATCTTTTGCCAATAGCATCGGACTGGATGTAATTATTACAGACCACCATGAACCATCTGATAGGCTCCCTCCTGCATATGCAATATTAAATCCAAAACAGCCTGGTTGCGTTTTTCCTTTTAAGGAGTTGGCCGGCGTCGGGGTCGCATTTAATCTCGTAATTGCCATGAGAAGCAAGTTAAAGGAATGCGGCCACTTTGCAGACAACATTCCAAACCTTAAAAACTATACTGATATTGTCGCCCTTGGAACTATTGCCGATATGGCGCCGCTCGTTGATGAAAACAGGATATTGGTGAAATACGGATTGGATGAACTTACCCTCGGCAAAAGGCCGGGGATACGGGCGCTGAAGGAGGTAAGCGGTTTAAACGGCATTGTAAAGGCAGGCTCTGTGGGGTTTCAGCTTGCCCCGCGCATAAATGCGGCAGGGAGATTGGATAATGCAGGCAAGGGGGTAAGGCTTCTCATTACAGATGATGACAAAGAGGCAATGGATATTGCCAGAGAATTAGACAGGGAAAATATTGACAGACAGAGATTGGAGAAGGGCATATTATCAGAGGCCGTAGAAATCATTGAGAAGGAAGAATTTGAGATTCATAAAAAAAAGGCTATTATTCTTGCAAAAGAAGGATGGCATCCCGGCGTCATCGGGATTGTAGCCTCAAGGCTCATAGACCGCTACCACAGGCCGACGATTATAATATCCTTGAAAGACGACGTAGGCAGGGGTTCGGCGAGGGGGATAAAGAATTTTCATATCCTGGACGGCTTAGATGCATGCAAAGATCTTTTGGAAAAATACGGCGGCCATAAAATGGCTGCCGGCCTTACAATCAGGATGGAGAATATAAAATTATTTGAATCAGCGTTTTATAATCTAACTGAAAAAAACTTAAGTTTTGAAGACCTTTTACCGGAGGTTTCGCTGGATTCGTATGTTGCCCTTGACGAGCTGAATGAAAAGATGGTTCAGGAAATGGAAAGCCTTGCCCCCTTTGGCATGGCAAATCCTGAGCCGCTTCTCGGCGCCAGAGACGCCAGCATTGTCCAAAGCAAGGTGGTGGGCAATAATCATCTCAAACTGAAGATAAGTCAGAAGTCAGAAGCCGGAAGTCAGAAGTTATGGGATGGCATCGCATACAGAATGGGACAGATACATCCGTTAAAGGGAAATAATTTTGACATTGCCTTTATCCCGTATATTGATGAATGGAACGGAAACAGGGATTTAAAGTTAAAGGTGAAAGAGATAAGACAGACTTAAGACTTAAAGACTGGGTGTCGGTCTGGGATCTTGAGTCTGGAGTCTTGAGTCTGTTTTTAAATTTCTTGACATGAGTGTAAAAAGAAAATATATTTTTTAGTTGAAATAGTGTAGTTTATTCCATTGTCAGGGGGATGCATTGTGGCGAAAAGTAAATTCTTAAAAAAGATTAGGAAGGTTGTTGTATGAGCAAAGGACCTATTTCACAATTCATACAGAAACATTACCTGCATTTTAACGCTGCCGCATTGGTGGATGCAGCCAAAGGATATGAAACGCATCTTGCCGAAGGCGGTAAAATGATGGTCACTCTGGCGGGCGCTATGAGCACTGCCGAGTTGGGCATTTCACTGGCCGAAATGATTCGTCAGGGGAAGGTGGATATCATTTCATGCACGGGAGCGAACATGGAAGAGGACATTATGAACCTTGTGGCGCACTCGCATTACAAACGTGTGCCCAATTACCGCGATCTCAGTCCGCAGGAAGAATGGGGACTTTTGGAAAATCATTACAACCGGGTTACCGATACATGCATACCGGAAGAGGAGGCCTTTCGCAGGCTGCAGAAACATATTCATAAAGTCTGGAAAGACGCCGACACTAAAGGTGAACGTTATTTGCCGCATGAGTATATGTACAAAATGTTGTTATCGGGTGAACTGAAACAGTATTATGAAATAGATCCGAAAAATTCATGGATGCTGGCTGCTGCCGAGCGCAATCTTCCGATCGTTGTCCCGGGTTGGGAAGACAGCACCATGGGAAATATTTTTGCTTCATACATAATCAAAGGTGAGATTAAAGCGACAACCATGAAAAGCGGCATTGAATACATGGTGTGGCTGGCGGATTGGTACCGTAAAAATTCTTCCGGCAAGGGTGTGGGTTTTCTCCAGATAGGCGGCGGTATTGCGGGTGATTTTCCTATATGCGTGGTGCCGATGATGTACCAGGACCTGGGATGGCATGATGTTCCTTTCTGGAGTTATTTTTGCCAGATATCGGACTCAACAACAAGTTATGGCTCCTATTCCGGCGCCGTGCCGAATGAAAAAATTACATGGGGTAAATTAGATGTGAAAACACCTAAATTTATCATTGAAAGTGATGCAAGTATTGTGGCCCCGCTTTTGTTTGGGTGGGTGCTTGGATGGTAGCTGCCGAAAAGATAGACACCAGTCGCAAGTCACCAGTCACCAGTCTTGTGACTTGGTGACTTGGTATCTGGTGACTGCTTACTATATTTATAGAAAGGAGAGACGAGATGCTGCTTGTTCCAAAGAGGGTGTTTTTCACAAAAGGGGTTGGTACGCACAAGGAGGAATTGCATTCATTTGAGCTTGCATTAAGGGACGCGGGCATAGAAAAATTCAATATCGTCACAGTGTCCAGCATATTTCCGCCTGGCTGCAAGATAACAAGCAGGACACAGGGGCTTAAGATGCTTTCTCCCGGTCAGGTGTTATTCTGCGTTATGAGCAGATGCTGTTCCAATGAGCCAAGACGTCTTATGGCAGCCTCTGTTGGATGCGCTATACCAATGGATAAAAAACAATATGGGTACCTAAGCGAACATCATGCGTTTGGCCAGACAGATAAGGCGGCCGGCGACTATTCGGAGGACCTTGCGGCAGCTATGCTTGCGTCAACGTTAGGCATTGAGTTGGATCAAAATCTTGGGTGGGATGAAAAAAAGGAGATATACAGGATAAGCGACAAGATAGTAAAAACCACCAACATTACACAGTCCGCTATTGTGAGGGGAGACGGAAGATATACGACTGTAATAGCCGCTGCGGTGTTGATACTGTAAAGACAGGAGACATCTTGCCAAGCATAATTGACCTGGGATTGGCATGGGAGTGGGTATATGACCGCGATTTTATTTATGGCCTTGACAGGGTATGCCAGCAGAGAAAACTTAAAAGTTATATAATCCACCCGTCCAATCTTGACGAGACACTGGCAATAATGGCCAGTGGAGAGCTTGTTATAAGGGTTCTCATTGATAGGGCATCTGATGCAATTCCAAGATTTTATGATCTGATTCATCTGGCGCGGAAGGGTTCTTTCTGGATGATAAATGAGGCATCCCTTCTCCCAAGGGCGGTTGATAAGGCAACCATGCATCTGGAATTTCTTACTGCAGGCATTGATGTTCCCTATACGATTATTTTATCCCCCTGGCAAAAGAGTCCGCGGGTAGACCTCTCGGATATAAAAAAGCTCGGCAGTCCGTTTATTATAAAGCCTGCATGCGGCGGCGGCGGATTGGGTGTAATTACGAATGCCAAAAGCATAAATCAGGTTATAATAGCAAGGATGGAGATTTCCCATGACAAGTATCTGCTTCAGGAAAGGATTACGCCCGTTATTTTGGGAAAAGGGAAGAAGGCATGGTTCAGGATTTTCTATGCGGCTGGAAATGTAATCCCATGCTGGTGGGATGATGCAACACATATATACGATGAGCTTAAACCTAAAGAGATAAAGACCTATAACCTTTTCAAACTGGAAGATATTGCCGGAAAAATAGCGCGGATATGTAAACTTGATTTCTTTTCCACAGAAATTGCCCTTACAAGGAATGGTAAGTTTGTTGTAGTTGATTATGTAAATGATATGTGCGACATGAGAAGAAAGTTACAGCATTATGACGGCGTTCCTGATAATGTTGTGGATGAAATAGCATGGATGCTTGTGAATTATGTTAAGGAACGATTGAAGGGGCAGAAGGATAACGGATGAAGGTTGGGCTGACATATAATATTAAGAAAGTCGGAAGTAAGGAGTCAGAATATGTATCATCCTTGCCGCCTGATTTTTTTGCAGAGTGGGATGATGAAGACACTATAGAATCTGTGCGAAAAGCACTATCAATAAAGCATGATGTTATTATGATAGAGGCTGATGAGGGCGCATATAAGAAACTGAAATCAGGCAGGCCTCAGATTATATTTAACATTGCAGAAGGTTTGTGGGGGCAGAGCAGGGAATCCCAGATCCCAGCCATGCTGGATATGCTGAGGATACCTTATACAGGTTCAGGGCCTCTGATACTTGGCATATGTCTTGATAAGGCGAGGGCAAAGGAAATTTTGTCATATCACGATATTCCAACCGCTGGATTTTTCGTGGCCCACTCACCACTCGCCACTCACCACTCACCACTCTCATACCCACTCATCGTAAAGCCTCTTTATGAGGGATCCAGTAAGGGTATAAGGAATAACTCCATAGTTAATGATGAAACTGAACTTAGAGAAAGGATAAAATGGATAATTACAGAATATAACCAGCCCGCTCTGGTGGAGGAGTTTTTAGATGGAAGAGAATTCACTGTTGCCATGCTCGGCAATGACAGCGGCTTAAAGATACTTCCCATCGTCGAGATAAACTACTCAAGCCTTCCTGCAGGCATGAACCCGATATATTCTTACGAGGCAAAATGGATATGGGATACACCTGATAGCCCGCTTGAAATATTCAAGTGCCCGGCAGATATTGATAACAGGCTGAAAGACAGCATAGAAAAAATATGCAGAGACGCATTTAATGTCCTTGATATAAAGGACTGGTGCAGGATAGATATAAGACTGGATATGAAAGGACAGCCGCATATACTTGAACTTAATCCCTTGCCGGGGATTTTACCTGACCCAAAGAGCAATTCATGTTTTCCAAAGGCAGCAAGGGCTGCCGGCATGGGTTATGATGGGCTTATAAATGCTGTTTTAGAGGCTGCCTGTAAAAGGCATGGATTAAAACCATGATACTTAAAAAAGTTGCTATTATTTACAATGATGATATGGATATGATGCAGGGAAGAGAGCATAACATTGTATCGTGGGAGGGTGTTATAGATACGGCTAAAAGAGTGGAGGATGCCCTGGAAAGAGAAGGCATAGCTGCGGCCCTTATTCCTCTTCGAGATAATGTGGAAAGTTTTATTAAAACTATCAAAATGGAAAATGCCGATGTTGTTTTTAATCTCTGTGAAGGCGCAATGGGGAAGAGTGTTTTTGAAATGAATGTGGCAGCCATGCTGGAGCTTTTTAGCTTCAGGTTCACAGGTTCGGGTTCGCTGACACTTGGAATGGCGCTCCACAAGGCCAGGACAAAAGATATGCTCTATGCCAACAATATTCCTACCACACCGTATCTGGTTTTAAAAGAGGCGCCAAGAGAATCGGACATGACTCTAATATTTCCCCTTATTGTAAAACCTGTTCAGGAAGACGCCAGCATTGGTATCGATGAAGATGCGGTTGTAAAAAATATGGCAGATTTAAAAAAGAGGGTTGACTATGTTTTTAAAAATTATAAACAACCCGCAATTATAGAAGAATATATAGACGGAAGAGAATTTAATATTTCAATTATAGGCAACAATATCCCAAGGGCCCTGCCGGTATCTGAAATTGATTTTTCACAGATTTCCCCAAGCCACCCGAAGATATGCACATATGATGCAAAGTGGGTGACAGACAGCCCTATTTACATGAAGACGCCGCCAGTGTGTCCTGCTGATATTTCAAGAGAATTGGAGCGTAAACTTTTTAATATAGCATTAAAGGCATATAATATTCTCGGTTGCAGAGACTATGCAAGAATAGATATGAGGATGGGCGGGGACGGCATCCCAAAGATTCTTGAGGTAAATCCAAATCCTGATATATCGCCGGACGCCGGTTTTGCAAGGAGCGCAATGGCTGGAGGCATCAGCTATTCCATGTTGATTTTTGATATAGTAAAACTGGCGTTTGACAGATACCAGAGCCAGGAGATCCATAAATAATGGAATTAAGGATAAGGAAGGTTGTTGCAAAGGATAAGGATATTATTGAAGCAATAATAAGAACCAATGAAAATTTTACAGATGAAGAGAAATATTGCGCTGCTGAGCTGCTGGATATTTACCTAAAAGATACGGCAAGGGGAGAATATCTGTTTATTTGCGCAGCGGGAGAGGCTGATAAACCGCTTGGTTATGTGTGTTATGGGAAGGCTCCGTTTACCGATGGCGCATATGATGTTTATTGGATTGCAGTTGACCCTCTATGGCAAGGGAGGAGGGTCGGAAAGGAGATTATGAATCATCTGGAAAATATACTTGCGAGGGAAAATGCAAGAATGATTATTGCAGAGACATCGTCACAGCCAAAATACGATAAGGCGCGATTATTCTATGAAAGGCTTGGATTTATGGAGGCGGCAAGGATTAGGGATTTTTACAGGGTTGGGGACGATAAGATTATATAT
>JBBTFC010000049.1:0-4966 GCA_038042015.1 Deltaproteobacteria bacterium | reverse complement strand
ATTTGGAACTTGAAAGCATAAAAAAGATTTACGCAGGTTATTCCAATGTATATGATGTGATATTCAAGAGTTTCTTTTATCCACGGATAAAACACGCGATACATTCCATGGGCATAATGCATGGCGACAGGATATTAGATGTGGGCGTCGGGACAGGTCTTTCACTTCCGCTCTTTCCAAGGCATTGCAAGGTTGTAGGCATTGATCTGTCATCTGCCATGCTTAAGAAGGCAAGGCAGAAGATTAAGAAGCTTAATCTTGACCATATAGAATTATTAGAGATGGACGCAATGAATCTGAATTTTCCTGACAACGCCTTTGATAAGGTCCTCATCTCCCATGTGGTAAGCGTTGTTCCTGATCCTTACAGGGTGATGTCTGAGGTGAAAAGGGTCTGTAAAAAAGGCGGACGCATAGTGATTATAAATCACTTCAAGAGCAAAAACAAGGTCATGGCAGGAATGGAAAGGATATTCAATCCTGTAAGCAAGAGAATAGGCTGGAGGTCCGACCTGTGCCTTGATGAGTTTATAGAAAATGCGAATCTGAAGGTTGACAGGAAATATAAATTAAAAAAGACAGATCTATGGCATGTCATATTTGCAACCAACAATAAATAAGTAATGTTAGACGCCACCATCCTGAAAGACATGGGAATCCTGCCAATGACCTTAAATGACCTTGAGGATGTTTTAAGCATAGAAAAACTCTCCTACCCGTCGCCCTGGCCAATATCGCAGTTTGAAAAAGAGCTCCAAAATCCACTCTCCTGCAAATTTACAGCAAGGCTTATACAGGGGAAAAAAGAAATAGTTGCGGCATACATAATTTTTTGGGTTGTGGCAGGCGAGGCACATATACTTAATATAAGCACACACCCCGATTTTCGCAAGATGGGTATCGCAAAGAGTCTCATTGTTTTTGCGCTGGATTATATGGAAGATAGGAATGTAAGAGGGGTGTTTCTGGAAGTAAGAAGGTCAAATATAATTGCGCAAAAACTCTACAGGGGATTTGGCTTTAAAGAGATAGCCGTTAGAAAGGGCTATTACGGTGATAATAACGAAGATGCCATAGTAATGGCGCTGGACCTTAAAGACCAAACAGAAAAAGGAAATTGGACTTGCTGACAGAGGTTATATATAACAGGCAGATACTCCCTTTATATTATAAGCTTGGGATAAGATGGGAGCCCAGGCCTTTTGTCAAGCCGGGGCAGTTTGTCATGCTCCGTTTTCCTAATTGCATTGACCCTCTGCTCAGGAGGCCGTTTGGGGTGTACAGGATTATAGACGAAGGCATTGAAATCCTTTATAAGGTGGTTGGAAAAGGAACAACGCTGATGACAGGTTTAAGGCCGGAGGATATGGTAGATATGCTTGGCCCTTTGGGTAATGGCTTTTCATTAGATTCGGGCAAAAAAGATATAGTCATGCTTGCCGGCGGCATTGGCATTGCGCCGTTTTATCTTTCAGTGGTCAGTGGTCAGCGGTCAGGGGTCAGGCAAAAACTTTTATTCGGAGGAAGGGGGAAGGATGACCTCCCCGGTCTTGAAGATTTTAAAAAGCTCGGTATAGAAATGAAAATTTCCACGCAGGATGGAAGCATTGGAGAAAAGGGATTGGTAACCGAACTGTTAAAACCCGAAATCCGAAATCCGAAATCCACAATTATTTATACATGCGGGCCAAAGGGGATGCTTAAAGAGGTTGCAAGGATAGCTTTAAACCTGGATGCGCCGTGTTATGTATCGTTAGATAATGTTATGGCATGCGGCATTGGCGCATGTCTGGGATGCGCGGTGAAAGTCAGGAGTCAGGAGTCAGGAGTCAGGGATCAGGGGTACAAAATGGTCTGTAAGGACGGGCCAGTATTTGACGCAAGGGAGATAGAATGGGAAAAGGTGTAAGGACAGTGGACAGTGGACAGGGGTCAGCGGCCAGGAAAGACAAAGGGGATAAGAAAAAAGTAACAACAGACCTGTCTGTGGATATTGCCGGAATTAAGCTCAAAAACCCTGTCATGACCGCGTCAGGGACATTTGGTTACGGCGAGGAATTTGCGCCATATCTGGATTTAAACAGGCTCGGCGCTGTGGTTGTAAAAGGGCTGTCTCTAAAACCGCGGCAAGGCAATTCTCCGCCAAGGATTGTAGAAACAGCAGCAGGCATGCTTAATTCCATCGGTCTGCAAAATGTGGGCGTTGAGGCATTTATAGAAGAAAAACTCCCCTTCTTAAGAAAGTTTGACACAAAGGTAATTGTAAATTTTTTCGGCGACTCTATTGATGAATATTGCGAAGTGGCAAGGGCTTTAGATGGCGCGGATGGTATTGCTGGTTTAGAAATGAATATCTCTTGCCCTAATAAACAGGAAGGCTGGCTGGAGTTCGGCACAAACTCTGATTTGACATCCAAGGTTGTAGGCGCAGTCAGAAAACACACTAAACTTCCGCTGATTGTAAAGCTTTCTCCAAATGTTACTGATATAACTACAATAGCAAAGGCCGCAGTGGATGCAGGCGCCGACGTCCTTTCGCTCATAAACACACTTTCAGGCATGGCTGTGGATGTAAACACACGAAGGCCTAAACTCGGCAATATCATAGGCGGACTATCCGGGCCGGCTATTAAACCGGTTGCTTTAAAAATGGTCTGGCAGGTGGCAAAGGCAGTGAATGCGCCTATAATAGGCATCGGCGGAATTATGACGGCAGAGGATGCAATAGAGTTTATGCTCGTCGGCGCATCCGCAGTTCAGGTGGGGACGGCTAATTTTATAGACCCTGAGGCAACTGTAAAAATAATTGAGGGGATTGATGATTACCTAAGGAAGAATGGTGTTAAACGAGTAAGTGAACTATCAGGAAGTTTGAGGATTTGAGTTTAATAAGTTTGTATGTTAGGATAATCAGGTCTTTAGATTCAAGATTTAAGTCTGTAGTTTGAATAAGGGGAGCGTATGGCAATAAAAAGGGTTGGAGAGGCAATTAAGGATATAAAAGAGGGGAAGATGATCATCCTCGTTGACGACGAGGACAGGGAAAATGAGGGCGACCTGACAATGGCCGCAGAAAAAGTGACGCCTGAGGCCATAAACTTTATGGCAAAATTCGGCCGCGGGCTTATATGCCTCACCCTGACGGAAGAAAAGGCGGATGAACTTGATTTAAGGCCAATGGTAGCGGAGAATACCTCTCCGCTCAAGACAGCGTTTACAGTATCCATAGACGCCAGAACAGGTGTTACAACCGGAGTCTCTGCCCATGACAGGGCGCATACTATCCTCACAGCTATTAAAGACGGGGCAAGACCTGATGAACTGGCAAGGCCTGGCCATATCTTTCCATTGCGCGCCAGAAAGGGCGGGGTATTGGTAAGGATAGGACAGACAGAGGGTTCGGTTGATATGGCAAGGCTTGCCGGCTTAAAGTCGGCCGGAATTATATGCGAAATTATGAAGGATGATGGCACAATGGCAAGGATGCCTGATCTGGAAGTCTTTGCAAAGGAGCATGGCCTTAAGATAGTTACTATTGCCGATATTATTGAATACAGATTAAGAAAAGACAGGCTCGTCAGAAGGGTTGCAGAGGCAGTAGTGCCTACCCGATATGGCGGAGATTTTAAGGCAATAGTTTATGAGAATGATGTGGATATACATGAGCACATGGCTCTGGTTAAAGGTGAAATAATCCCCGAAGAGCCTGTTCTGGTCAGGGTTCATTCCGAATGTCTTACAGGCGATGTGTTTGGTTCGGAAAGATGCGACTGCGGAGACCAGCTTAAGTGCGCCATGAAGCTAATTGAAAAAGAAGGGAAAGGGGTAATCCTTTATATGCATCAGGAGGGCAGAGGCATAGGTCTTGCAAACAAGATTAGGGCATATGACTTGCAGGATAAGGGTATGGATACTGTAGAGGCAAATGAAAAACTCGGTTTTAGGGCAGACCTTAGGGATTACGGAATAGGGGCGCAGATACTTCTTGACCTTGGCGTAAGAAAGATGCGCCTTATGACCAACAATCCCAAAAAGATAGTGGGCCTTGAAGGCTATGGCCTTGAGGTTGTTGAAAGGTCGCCGCTCGAGGTTGTTCCTCATGAGCGGAATATCAGCTACCTAAGGGTTAAAAAAGAAAAGATGGGGCATATGTTCGGCAATCTTGACGATGCAGCAGAAAAAGGCGGGAAATCAGAGAAAGATGTCAAGTGCAAATGCTAACGATAGAAAAGCTGATAGCTCATAGCTGATAGTTTTTACTATGAGCCATGAGCTACGAGCCATGAACTAAACGGGAGGTTTTATGCCAAAAACAATAGAAGGTGGTCTATCGGCAAAGGGATTAAAGTTTGGGCTGGTGCTAAGCAGATTTAATGACTTTATAGGCAGCAAACTTTTGGAAGGCGCTGTTGACACGCTTTTAAGGAGCGGCGCATCAGACGGCGATATAGAGGTGGTCAAGGTCCCCGGTTCTTTTGAGATGCCTGTTGCAGCGCAGGCCATGATAAAGAACGGCAGATACGATGCAGTTATATGTCTTGGCGCCATAATCAGGGGTTCCACGCCGCACTTTGATTACATTGCATCTGAGGCTGCGAAAGGTATTGCAAAGTTATCTTTGGAGGCAGGGCTTCCGATTTCCTTTGGCATTATAACCGCCGATAATCTGGAGCAGGCGATAGAGAGGGCAGGTACAAAATCAGGGAATAAAGGGAGGGATGCTGCCTTAAGCGCCATAGAGATGGCAAATTTATTTAAGGAGCTTGGAAAGAGGAAGTAGATGGCTTTAAGCAGGCGAAAGGCAAGGATAGCGGCGTTGGAGATGCTTTATCAGCTTGATATGGCTGACTGGGATATAAAGGGTATAACCGCAATGCAGTTCGAAGAGAAAAATCTTGCAAAGGATGAAAAGGGATTTATTTTAAGATTGGTAAACGGCGTGTGGGAGCATAGAAGAGAGATAGAC
>JBBTFC010000048.1:12174-14040 GCA_038042015.1 Deltaproteobacteria bacterium | reverse complement strand
AAGATGATTAGGGGGAGGCAACTATGTTCAAGAATATTCTTGTACCGCAGGACGGTTCAAATCACAGCAGGACAGCGCTTGCTTACGGAATCTGGCTTGCCAGGAAATTTGACGCCAAGGTAATCGGTCTTTATGTTGTTGATGTTGTTGTAATGGAAGGCCCTTTCCTTCACGACCTTTCGGGCTCTCTTGGTTTTGAACCTTTCTTAAATTTCTCAACAAAGATGAGAGAGATATTGGAAAATAAAGGCAAGGGTATTGTGAAGGAATTCATGGAAACCTGCGAGCGGGAAAAGGTGGCTTATGAAGGCGCACAGGGATTCGGAATAGTTACAAATACGATATGCGAAAGGGCGAAACTTGCGGATATTGTCATAATGGGCCGCAGGGGGATAAATATACAGTTTGAATACGGCCTTCTCGGCTCAACTACTGAGGGCGTGGTAAGGAAATCTCCAAGGCCTGTAATTATTGTCTCTGATGAATATAAGGAGCCGTCGAACCCGCTCTTTGCATATGACGGGGGTGTTACGGCAAGCCGCGCCATGCATTCCGCCGCTGAATTTGTAAAGACATTGAAACTTCCGTTAACGGTTTTAACGGTTTCAAGGGATGGGAACGGTGAAACCCTTTTGAAAGAGGCAAAAGAATATTTCAAGCCTTATAATATCCAACCTCAATTTATCTCGGTTAAAGGAGACACCCCGCAGGAAATAGTCAGATATTATAAGGAAAATAACCACGACATACTGTTCATGGGCGTAACCAGCCATTCAAGAATTGTAGAGATGGTCCTTGGAAGCACCACCGAATATGTGATGAGAAACGTTAACGGCCCTGTATTTTTAGAGAGATAATACGAACTATGGAAATGAATAGATGGATGCTCTCCATATTGATGGTTTTACATCTAACTTTTTTGGCAAGCCATAATATCTATGCCTTGACCAGCGATAAAGAGGCCGAGAAGACGCAACAGGCAAAATCTGCTTTTAATGACGTTGTTGAATTATGGTATGAGCAGAAATTTGACAGCCTCTATGATAAATTTGCCGATAGAGACAAGTCTACGTTGTCAAAAGAAAAATTCATAAGCCGCATAACAATGGGAAAGAAAAGGCTTGCCTGCTGCTGGCAAAAGGTTCAGGATGTAAAGGTTAAATTATATTCTTCAGGCAAGGCAGTTGTATCGGCAAAGCTCGGTTTTGAAGACCAGTCAAATGAGGTTTATTATGTTAACGTAGAGGTGCCTCTTTATCTTAAAGATGAAGGATGGAAGGTACAGGTAAAGGATATACTCGCCGCATCGCCTGACTTGCCTAAATCAAAAAAGCATATAAAAATAAAATAAATCTTAAATTTTCATTGGTGAAGTTCCAAAATCTTTTTTATTATATTTGTTGTTGACCTTCCCTTTACTAATTTTACCCTTGCAATTCTGCCGCCGGCCTCTTTTACCACATCAGCGCCTACAATTGCATTGCCCGCCCAGTCCGCTCCCTTTACAAGGACATCCGGCAGAACAGCCTTTATAAGTCTTATGGGTGTCGGCTCATTAAAGATAACCACATAATCAACTGCCTCAAGGCCTGATAAAACCTCCGCCCTTTCCTTTTGCGGCACAATCGGCCTTTTCTCCCCTTTTATCTTTTTTATAGATATGTCGCTGTTTAATCCTGCTATGAGTATATCGCCAAGCGATTTTGACTTATTAAGGTAACGAACATGCCCTGCGTGAATGATATCAAAACAGCCGTTTGTAAAGACAATAGTTTTACCCTCTTTTCTTATATCATGGAGGAGGTCTTTTAGTCTTGATAGTGACACAATCTTCTTTTTTGCAGTATTCATCGTAACAGGGTATCT
>JBBTFC010000048.1:0-12074 GCA_038042015.1 Deltaproteobacteria bacterium | reverse complement strand
ACATCTACGCTTTTAGCGCCGGCCTTTTTCAAGACCCTGCTGCACTCAAGAACAGTCGCGCCGGTTGTATAGACATCGTCTATAAGCAAGACCCTTTTATCTTTAAAGACTGCCCTGTCTTCTGCCGCAAAAGCGCCCCTGACATTATTTATCCTGTCCTCCCCTTTCAGGTTTACTTGCGGGTCTGTTGCGCGGATTCTTTTAAGGTTCAGATAATCTACAGGCAGGTTGTATATTCCGGCAAGCCCTTTTGCCAGAAAGAGTGATTGATTGAAACCACGTTCTTTAAGCCTTTTCTTATGCAAAGGCACAGGAACTACCAAATCATGGCTGTTAAATAATAATCCGGCTTTTTCAAAAACATGCTGCGCGCCGGCCATTATCGCAATCAGAGGCTTTGATAGAGAGGTTTTGCCATTATACTTGAAAATATGGATTGCATCTAACAAAGCCCCTTCGTATATGCAAACACTCCTTGCCGTTGAAAAAGCTATTTTCTCACCTGCCTTTATACATTCCCCGCACAGATGCGATTCACATTCCTGCGAAACAAAAGGTCTGCCGCAGCAAATGCAGATTGGGCCTGTAATCAGTCTGATGCTGTCAAGGCATTTCCGGCAAAATCGGCCGTCAAGAGCATCACTGCTGCAGAGAGGACATATTGGCGGCAGGAGCAGATTTAAAAACGGCTTCAACATACCTCCTTATGTATAACCCATTCCCTGCCAATTTTCAAACAATCCAAGTTTGCCCTTTGCTACTCACTCAATTTTATGCTAAATATTGGGCTATGCCAAACCCCATAAAAGACATTAAAAAAGAGATTGGTAAACTGCGGGGAGAGATAAATTTCCACAACTACCGTTACTATGTGCTGGACAGCCCTGTAGTCTCCGATGCTGAGTATGACAAGCTCATGCGGGGGCTTATTGAGCTTGAGGCAAAATATCCTAAACTGGTCACCCCGGATTCACCTACCCAACGTGTCGGCGCAAAGCCCCTTGAAGAATTCGGAACAATAACCCACACCTTACCTATGCTGTCTTTGAATAATGCCTTTAGCGCGGAGGAGGCAAAGGAATTTGATGACCGCGTAAAAAGGCTCTTATCCCCTCACCATGCCCTCTCCCACAAGGGGCGAGGGGAAGAGGATATTGAATATGTTGTTGAGCCGAAGATAGACGGCCTTGCCATAGAGCTTGTCTATGAGGATGGCGTCTTTGCAGCAGGCTCAACAAGGGGCGACGGATATACAGGCGAAGATGTGACGCAGAATCTCAAGACGATAAAGAGTATACCCATGAAGTTTCTCAAAGGCAATAAGATGCCCACGCCCTCCCGCCTCGAGGTAAGAGGGGAGGTCTTTCTGCCACTTAAGGCATTTGAAAAAATAAACAAGGAAAGAGAAAAGACAGGAGAGCCGCTCTTTGCAAATCCAAGAAATGCCGCTGCCGGGTCTCTTAGGCAGTTAGACCCAAAAATTACAGCATCACGGCCGCTTGATATATTCTGCTACGGTGTCGGAGCTGTTGAAGGCATTAAATTTAAAACCCACAGGGAAATGTTGCAGGCATTAAAATCATTTGGACTTAAGGTAAACCCCCTTGTAAAATCCTGTAACGGTATTGACGAGGCAATGGATTATCACAGAGAGATGGAAGAAAAGCGGGACAATCTTCCATACGAGGTTGACGGCATTGTTATAAAGGTAAATGGCATTGAACTTCAGGAGGGTCTCGGGGTATTAACCAGGAGCCCGAGATGGGCGCTGGCGTATAAGTTTAAACCACGGGAGGAGATGACAAGGATAAAAGAAATAATAGTAGGTGTCGGCAGGACAGGCGCATTGACACCTGTTGCAATAATGGAGCCTGTAAAGGTTGGCGGCGTTACCATAGAAAAGGCAACCTTGCACAATCAGGATGAGGTGGACAGAAAGGATGTAAGGGTCGGCGATACTGTTGTTATTCAAAGGGCAGGGGATGTAATTCCAGAGGTTGTTCTGGTCATAAAAGAAAAGAGGCCTCCTGGAACAAATCCTTTTAAGATTCCTGACAAATGCCCGCTCTGCGGCTCAAATGTTGAAAAGGTCGGCGCAATACACTATTGCACCGGCGGTCTTTCCTGCCCTGCGCAGGTAAAAGAGACTATAAAGCATTTTGTGTCAAAGAGGGCAATGGATATTGAAGGGCTGGGTGACAAACATATTGAGCAGTTTGTGGATGATGGCATTATAAATGATGTTGCGGATTTGTATTATATTAAAAAGTACGACCTTTTAAAACTTGAAAGATGGGCTGATAAATCAGCGGATAACTTGATTGATGCGATTGAAAAGAGCAAAATGCCGACGCTTTCAAGACTTATTTATGCCCTCGGCATAAGGCAGGTGGGTGAACACATGGCGCATGTGCTTGCAGAGGAATTCAGAACCCTTGAGGCAATTATGGAGGCAGACAAAGAGAGATTATTGGCTGTCCATGATATTGGGCCTGAAACAGCAGAGAGTATCTTTGATTTTTTTCAGGAACCGCACAATATAAAGGTTATTGAAAAACTTAAAAAGGCAGGGGTTGTATTTCCTCAAATGGAAATGGTTGCTGGAAAACTATCCGGCAAGACATTTTTATTTACAGGCGCACTGGAATCTTTTTCAAGGGATGAGGCAAAAGAGCTTGTGGAGAGATATGGGGGTAAGGTAGCCGCAGGCATAAGCAAGGGTGTTGATTATGTGGTCGTCGGCGCAGAGCCAGGCTCAAAATACGATGAGGCAAAGAAAAAGAGACTTAAGATAATTACAGAGGAGGAGTTTAAAAAGATGGTGCATTAAAAACCAGTCTCTTTCCTCACCCGCTCCATCAACTCGCTAAATTTTTTATCTCCCGAACCTGAAATAAACTTTATCTTATCCTTGCCTCTGCCAATTCCAAGTTCTATTGCCCTTTTTATCTGTTTCTGCTCCCAGACATCCTTTTCTGCAACCATCTTCCATTTGCCGAAGGATTTTATTATGCCAAGGCCAATTATATCCGCTGCAACACGGTCTCCGCTTGCTATTATGAGATTTGTAGCTGCCGACGTCCCTTCCCATGGCCCGCCCTCTATCATGGAAACAGTGCCGTCAACAATATTTAAATCAGGGCGATAGGCAATGTTAAATTCTGATATAAGCTCTTCCCAATGGCTGGAGTCTACAAGATACGGCCTTTGTTTCAGGTGGGTGCATCCGATGAAGTTTTTTAACGTGATGGTGTAGCTTGCAGACCTGTGTGTCTTTATGACAGGCAGATTTATGATAATGTCCACATTGTAAATCCATTCTGTAACATACGCCTTATCAATATACAAAGCGCCCGGCAGTTCCACAAGAACCCAGTCATAATCCTCAAACACAATAACCTCTGCGCCTGCATCCTCTGCCGCCTTCTTTATCCCGTTTCGTTTCATATTTCTTACAGTGGAAAGGGTGGCAAGGGCAGACATGTCTCCAACATAGACCTTCTTTGCCCCTTGTTCATAAAGGATTTCTACTGCTGCCTTTACAACCTCTGGATTTGTTGTCGCCGGATTTTTCTCCCCTGATACGCAATTGGGTTTTACAAGAACTGTCTTGCCTTTGATATTAAGCCTTTCAAAGCCGCCTATGCGGGACACAGCATCCCTTATCATCTCCTTTACTGTACCGCCGCCTGCAACGGCGACAAGCGCTTTATCCCCTTCTGTAAAAAGGTCAGGCGGTATCCTTGGCTTCATCTTCTTTTTTGGTTTAAAAAATATACTTGCCATAGCCGGCCTCTTTCTGAAAGACAGGAGGAATAATAATACCCCGAAAAGGCTTAATATAAAACGGCGGGAGGACATATCAAATAGTCTGTTAGTGCATAAAACTGGTATCTATTGCAGGGTCTTTAATTTCCTCTATCTTTCCGAAATTATTTTCGTATCTGCGGATATTCTCCTGCAATGCGTTTAAGAACCTCTTTGCATGCTTTGCGCTGAGTATTACCCTTGACCTTACCTTTGCCTTTGGCGATTGCGGCTGGAGAAAGATGAAGTCAAAGACAAATTCATTCTCGCTATGATTTATCGCTGCCAGGTTTGTATACATGCCCTGGGCAATGTCGTCATCTACCTGAAGCTCTACCTTAACCTCTTTTACCGCTTTTTGTTTTTCGTCTGCCATAATACCTCCAATTTAAGAAGTCAAAAGCCTGCCCCCGAATGTTTCTATCGGGGGTCAGGAGTCAAAAGCAAAAAATGTCTAAATTCCATATTCTCTCTCCCGTATTTTAAATAGCACACTTGCTGATTTTAGTAAAGCTTTGCAATGAGTAAAAGAAAGGAATATAATCGGCAGAAATGGTTATAGAATCCGTATACAGAGACAAGACCATTGTCGGGAATCTTGTCAAGAAGATCAAAGAAGCGCCTTTAAAGCGCCCTGTCAAGATAATGCATGTATGCGGAACGCATGAGAATGTCATAAGCCGTTTTGGATTAAGAGATTTGCTGCCGGATAATGTGGATGTGATTGCAGGGCCGGGCTGTCCTGTGTGCGTATGCCCAGGGCATGATATAGAATTCGCAGTTAAACTTGCTTTGGAGAAAGAGGCCGTCATTGCCACATTCGGGGATATGATTAGGGTTCCATCATCGGCAGGTTCTCTCTCTGATGCCGGAACGCATGGCGCTGATATACGGGTTGTGTATGGACCGTTTGACGCCTTAAAGATTGCCGGAGAAAATCCTTTAAAAGAAGTCGTTTTGTTTGCAGTAGGTTTTGAAACCACTGCTTGCGGTGTGGCAAGCCTTGTTCAGTCCGGTATTCCTGATAACTTAAGCATACTTGTTTCCCACCGCCTTATACCCCCTTCTATGGAGTTTCTGTTGGGAGTCGGCGACATCTGCATAAACGGTTTTCTGATACCCGGACATGTAACCACAGTAATGGGTCTTAAGCAGTATAAACTCTTTCCAGAGGCATACAGGATGCCCACAGTGGCAGCAGGCTTTGAACCTGTTGATGTGCTTATGGCTGTGCTGGCAATAATCAGGCAGATAAACGAAGGAACTGCAAAGTGCGAAAATGTGTATCAAAGGGCTGTGCAGGATAACGGTAATCCAAAGGCGCAAATGGCGATAAAAGAGGTTTTTGATGTTGTGCCTGCATACTGGCGCGGCATTGGAAAGATACCAAGGTCAGGGCTTAAATTGAAAGAAAGATACAAGATGCACGATGCACGACACAGATTTGATATCAAAACAAAAGAAGGGGGGTTGGATATAAATCCCGGCTGTGCCTGCCATCTTATAATGATTGGAAAGATAAAACCAACAGGGTGCCCGCTTTTCGGAAACACCTGCGTTCCGGATGCTCCTTATGGGCCGTGTATGGTGTCTATGGATGGGACGTGCAGGGTGTGGTATCAATATAAAAGACAGGTGTCCAACCTGCCTTGACTACACCTATTTCTTGTGATAGGCTTCAAGCCAATATGCCGGAAAATATAATAGAAAGATTTGAAGTAAAAGAGCTTAAGATACTTGATGAAAAGGGTAATGCAGACACCGCCATCCTTCCCAATCTTTCCGATAACGACCTCAAAAAAATATTTGAACTTTTCATCCTTTCAAGGCAGTTTGACCAACGCGCGCTCCAGCTTCACGCAGAGGGGAGGCTTGGCACATACGCATCCATCCTCGGCCAGGAGGCATCACAGATAGGCAGCGCCTATGCCCTTGAAAAAACAGACTGGGTATTCCCGTCTTTCAGGGAGATGGGAGTGTATATCACACTGGGTTATCCAATCTGGATGCTCTTTCAATACTGGACAGGCGATGAAAGGGGCATGAAGACCCCAGACGATTTGAGCATATTTCCCGTATCTGTTCCTGTTGGCACCCATATGATCCATGCTGTTGGCGCAGCCTTTGCCGCAAAAATAAAAGGCCATAAAACTGCAAGCGTGGCATATTTCGGGGACGGAGGCTCGTCAAAGGGCGATTTTCACGAAAGTCTTAATATTGCAGGCGTATATAAACTTCCTGTTGTGTTTATATGCCAGAATAACCAGTGGGCAATATCACTCCCCCGCGAAAAGCAGACAGCGGCAAAAACAATCGCTCAAAAGGCCTATTCCTACGGTTTTGAAGGCATACAGGTGGACGGCAATGATGTGTTTGCGGTTTACAAGGCAACAAAGGACGCCCTTGAAAAGGCAAGGGCAGGCAAGGGCCCCACACTTATAGAGTGTTTTACATACAGGATGGCCGACCATACAACTGCTGATGATGCGTCAAGATACCGTTCAAAAGAGGATGTGGAAAAATGGAAAGATAAAGACCCGCTTTTAAGACTCAAATTATATATGGAGAAGAAGGGCATATGGAAAGAGCAATATGAAAATGATGTGAAAAAAAAGGTAATAGAGTTTGTGGATGGCGAGATAAAGAAAGAAGAGGCCGCAGGTTTGCCGGACAAGAAAGATATAATAAGTTTTACATATAAAGAACTTTCACAGAGGCAGATAAAGGAATTAAAACTATGGCAAGAATAAACATGGTTCAGGCCATAAACCTTGCCCTCAGGCAGGAGATGGATAAGGACAAGGATGTTGTCCTCATCGGAGAGGATGTGGGCAGGGATGGCGGGGTCTTTAGAATATCCGAGGGCCTTATGGAAAAATTCCCTGACAGGGTCTTTGATACGCCGCTTGCAGAGTCCGGCATTATCGGCACAGCCATAGGCATGGCAGTATACGGCCTGAAGCCTGTTGCAGAGATACAGTTCATGGGATTTATCTATGCCTGCATTGAACAGCTCTTTTCCCACGCATCAAGGATACGCTCCCGTTCCAGGGGACGCTACACATGCCCGCTGGTTGTGAGAACGCCTTATGGTCTTGGTATCAAACCTCCCGAACTCCATTCAGAATCCACAGAAGCCCTGCTCTGCCACATGCCGGGGATAAAGGTTGTTGTGCCAAGCTCTCCATATAATGCAAAAGGCCTTCTCATATCAGCCATAAGAGACCCTGATCCGGTGATATTCCTTGAGCCGACAAGATTATACAGGCTCATAAAAGAAGAGGTGCCTGAGACTGATTACACAATACCCATTGGCAAGGCAAAGGTTGTTCAGGAAGGAAAGGATATCACAGTAATAGCATGGGGGAGCATGTTACACAAGGTTTTGGAAAGCATAGAGGGATTTGACGCAGAGGTAATTGACTTAATGACATTAAGGCCTTATGATGAGGATACAATTTTAAATTCAGTTAAAAAAACCGGAAGGGTTATTATAGCGCAGGAGGCGACAAGGAACTGCGGCTTTGCAGCAGAGTTATCTGCCTTTATTGCTGAAGAGGCAATGCTCCATTTAAAGGCGCCAATAATAAGGCTTACCGGCCTTGACGCAGTAATCCCGATGGCAAGACTTGAGGATTATTACGCGCCTTCAAAGGAGAAGGTTATAAAGGCGTTAAAGAAAGTGATGGAATATTGATAAGGGAAGAATTTTATATGACATTAGAAGAGATCAGCGAAAGATATAGCAATCTAAATATTTGCGAAAAGAGGGCCGCGACAGCCGAGTATTGTGAATTGGTATTCTACAGCAAAGAAACAGACGACTGGAATAAGGTAATTGCAAGTTTTCTTGGTCCCCCCATAAAAGCTGCGGGGGTGAAGCCTGCCAAGCACGATATGCATTTGACAAAGGAATTTGGCGGTATTTCCGATAATCAAACCTTATTTAAGAACGGGTCTGACGGAACGGTCGTAATAGCAATGTTCTGGCCGTGGCAGGATGCGGCGCATACTACCTTGAAGATAGCCCTTTTAAAAAATAAATAGCCATATCGCATAAAACCAATGGCATGGGTTTTACCGTGGCAGTAGAAGATTTTTGCGGGAGCAGGTTTTCAACCTGCTCCTTAACTATTTCGGTGGGGCAGGCATCTTGCCTGTCATCACAGGCTGGAAGCCTGTGCCACTATTTGGGTTCAAGTTGCAAACTTGAACCCGCAACAGGAATTTGGGTTATAGCTCAAGATTTGGGTCGAGATCGTATGTCAGCTGTTCCTCTATAAACTTTCTTAAGCCAAGCTGTGTATTTTTATCTATGTTGGTAAAGCGAATACCCATGCCAGGTTCTATAAATCTGTCTCTATTGAACTCGACTACATTAACGATAACACCCTCGAGCTCAATAGGTTTTGCGCTGGGAAGGTCCATGGAAATGGAAACCTTTGTACCAACTGGAATAGGTTTGATTGACCGTATAAAGACCCCGGCTTCAGACAAATTGCTTGCGAAAGACACCCTCCTGATGTTTTGATATAAAATAGTAGTTTTAAATATAATTCTGGCCCTTACATTTTCCCTCGGCTTTTTTTCTGTTATCTTTTGGACAAGGCGGTAAAGCGAAGTAGGGCTTAATGGCTTAAATATGTGCGCGGCTGCCCCTTTCTTAAGACTGTCTTCCAGGGCATTTGCATCAGATTTTTCACCCATAGTCACAAAAGGTATTGCTTTCAAATGTGCATCCTTCTTAATGTGTTCCATACACGCAGTGCTGTCCATATCAGACATCCTGATACTTATAAGCACAATATCAGGGTTGAAAACGGCTGTTTTCTTTATAACATCGAAACAGTTTAAAACTGTAAGCACAGAATAGTCCAATCTTTTAAGCAGGAGGGACAAGCGCAAAATATCTACCTGGTTGCTGTCAGCTATCAGTACGGTTTTTTGATCAATAGCCATGCAATGCTGCCCTTCCTTAAGAAGTGTCTTACCTTCAAGTTGTTATTTTTGTTTCATAAACATACTTATTAAATCTATCGGCAATGGAAATATAATGGTTGAATTCTTTTCTGTAGCAATCTCCGTCAATGCCTGGAGATAACGCAGCTGCAGGGCTGTTGAATTCTGGCTCATCAGATTAGCTGCATCTAATATCTTTTGAGCGGCATTGAATTCACCCTCTGCATGCAAAAACTTTGCCCTTTTTTCCCTTTCTGCCTCTGCCTGCTTTGCCATTGCCCTCTTCATCTCATCAGGCAGGTCTATTCCCTTCAGTTCCACATGGCTTATCTTCACCCCCCACGGCTCTGTCTGCCTGTCAAGAATTTCCTGCAACTGCTTATTTATCTTTTCCCTTTCTGCAAGGAGTTCATCCATCTCTCCCTGGCCGCATACGCTTCTCAAAGTTGTTTGCGCAAGCTGGGATGTTGCATAGAGATAATTTTCAACACTGATAATCGCCTTTTCAGGGGCAATAACCCTGAAATAGATTACAGCGTTCACCTTGAGGGTAACATTGTCTCTCGTAATTACATCCTGCGGCGGTACATCCAGGGTAACTGTCCTCAGGCTTATCTTTATCATCTTCTGGATGCCCGGAAATATCAGGACAAGTCCAGGTCCTTTTACCTGCTGGTATCTTCCGAGGAAGAATACAACGCCTCTTTCATACTCTTGCAGGATGTTTATGGCATTGAAGAGTATGAGCAGAATTATGCCGATTAAGATTAAAGTCCCTGTTCCGATTCCAAGAATCATACGACCTCCTTATAATGTTATTTTTATTACCTTCAGCCTCAAGCCTGATACCTCCAGCACCTTTACCTTTTCCCCGGCCTTTATCGGCTCATCGCTCCATGCGTCCCAGTATTCGCCGTCAATAAAAACCTTTCCCTCCTTTCCAATATCTGTATTTGCGGCGCCTGTCTCATCGAGCAAACCCTCTGCGCCGCTGATCGGTTTTTTATGCCGTATCTTCAGGCCGTAATACATTGCGCCGAGAAATATAACAGTGATGCTTATAACCATCGGCAATATAACCCAAAGCGAAACCTGCATAAAAGGCAGAGGCGATTCAAAGAGCATGAGCGAGCCGAGGGTAAGCGCAATGATACCCGCAACTGTCAGAAGGCCATAGCTCATTACCTTTATCTCTGCTATAAAGAAAAGCGCTGCAAGACCGATTAAAAGCAGCCCCGCGTAATTTACAGAAAGAGTCTGAAACGCATAGAATGCAAGGACAAGGCATATTGCGCCCACAACACCAGGCAGGATTAGCCCCGGGTTTGAAAGCTCAAAGTAAAGACCGATAAGGCCGATCATCATCAGGATATACGCTACATTTGGATTGGTTATGGCATTTAATATCCTGTGCCGGAGTCCCATCTCTATATCTTTTATCTCTGCCTTTGCTGTTTTTAAAATCTTTTCTCCTGAAATAATCTCTACCTTTCTTCCATCTATTGCCTCAAACAGGGCCTTTTTATCCTGCGCGATCAAGTCAATGACCTTTAGTTTCAACGCCTCTTCAGCAGGCACATTGATGCTCTGCCGCACTGCCTTTTCAGCCCATTCTGCGTTTCTGCGCCTTTTTGTAGCAATCCCCTTTATATAGGCAACCGCATCATTTTCAACCTTCTTCATCATTGTCTCGTCCATCTTTTCGCCGCCCATTGCAACAGGATGCGCAGAGCCTATGTTTGTCCCTGGCGCCATTGCCGCGATGTGCGCCGCATAAGTTATAAATACACCGGCAGACGCAGCCCTTGAGCCGGCAGGAGCAACATAAACTATAATAGGGACATCAGCAGAAAGAATGGCCTTCACAATATCCCTCATGGACAAATCAAGACCGCCGGGCGTGTCAAGCTGAATCACTACCGCCTCGGCGTTCTCTTTTACGGCATCCTGTATGCCCTTTGTAATGAATTCCGACATTACAGGATTTACAATACCGTCAACAGTAAGATAGTGGATATTGCCGGCAAAGACAGGAGACGAAATAGAGATGAAAAATAATAATAAAATTAGATAATTTTTCATACGTTGTATTTATATCAGGGATTTTTTTATTTTGCAACCTTCCTTGCCACGACAAATTTTAGATAATGTGTCTCAGGCATGCTGATTAGAATTGGATGGTCTTTTGCCTGAGAGCGGTTTTCGATAAGCTGAAGCATACAGCCTGCATCCTGCGCCGCATCATTCAGTATATTCAGGAATGTCATGGGAGAGATATTCTGGGAGCATGAAGATGTAATGAGGTATCCGTTGTCATTCAGGAGTTTCAGGCCGAGGAGGTTTATGTCCTTGTAGCCCTGCCATGCGCCGGCCGCAGCCTCCCTGTCCTTTGCAAAGGCGGGAGGATCAAGCATTACACAGTCAAATCTTTCGCTTTTTTTATATTGCTCGCGAAGCCAGTCAAAGGCATCGCCTTTTTCAGCCCTTATTATATTTTCAAGGCCGTTAAGCTGGATATTTTGCTGTAACATCTCAAATGCCTTGCCGGAATCCTCAAGCGCAACAATCTCTTTTGCGCCGTATTTTGCGGAATACATGGCAAATGCGCCTGTATAGGCAAAACAGTCAAGGACTTTTTTCCCTTTCACATATGGCCCTATTATTTTTCTGTTTTCCTGCTGGTCAAGGTAAAAGCCTGTCTTATGGCCTTCAAGAAGGTCTATCTCAAACTTTAGCCCGTCAAGCGCTATAACAACTTTGCTGTTTTCATCTCCATAGAGAACCCCTTTTCTTGGCTGAAGCCCTTCTTTTTTTCTGACATCCACATCGCTGCGCTCAACAATGGTTTCCGGGTTAAATATTTCTTTCAATATGTCAACAACATCTTCCTTCCATCTTTCCATGCCGAGGGTTAATATCTGGATGCACAGGGCATTTTCATACTTATCAACTATCAAGCCCGGAATTAAATCACCTTCGCTGAATACGACCCTAAAAGAGCCATCCATCTGCCAGCCCAATGAGAGCCTGTAGCTTAAGGCATCCGCAATCCTTTTCCTGAAAAGGCCTTTATTTATCTCCTCATCCCTGAAACTCAAAAGCCTGATTATTATCTTTGAGTTGTCATTGATATATCCCTTGCCGATAAATCTTTTCTTTCCATCAGCAACATGGACAATATCTCCATTGGAATAATTGCCCTCGACTGCCTTTATCTCGTTATTAAAAACCCAGAGATGGCCTGCCAAAAGCCTTTCTGCGCATTTTCTTGAAACAACAACCTGAACCAAGTTTCACCTCGTATCAAA
>JBBTFC010000047.1:0-5447 GCA_038042015.1 Deltaproteobacteria bacterium | reverse complement strand
TATCAGACGTCATACTAAATTGCAACGAATTCAATATTAACTATCACGACTTTAAATTTATAATCCTAACCCATAATAGAATTGACATTGATTAGAAAATCTCCCCTCGCCCCTCTTTTCCAAAGAGGGATTTTTACCTCCCTTTGGCAAAGGGAGGTTGGGAGGGATTTTAGCGCCTACAACCTACAGACAAAATTCAAACGCATTTCTTATAAGCTCTATCTCCGTCTTATCCTCTATTATACTGATTCCAACCACATCAAACCTTGCAGGACAATCGTTAAGCCTTTTTTGTGTCAGATACGTCAGCGCTGTTTTTGATAATTGCCTCTGCTTTCTCAAATCCACTGCCATTTTCGGAGGGCCGAATTTGCTGTTTGTTTTTGTCTTTACCTCTATGAATACAAGGGTCTTTCCTTCAATGGCAATAATGTCTATCTCGCCGTATCTGTTTCTGAAATTATTTTCCACAATCCTGTAGCCGTTTTTCCTGAGAAATTCCGCGGCCAGACCTTCCCCTTGTTTGCCGACACTAATCCTTGCGAATGTCACTTATGTATTCCTTTACCCCTTTGAATGTCTTTCTGTGGATAGGACAAGGTCCAAAAGATTTGATTGCCTCAAGGTGTTTTGCGGTTCCGTAGCCTTTGTTTTTAATGAAATCGTATGAGGGGAAAATAACGTGGTATGCGTCCATTATGCTGTCACGCATGGTCTTAGCCACAATTGAAGCGGCGGCTATGCTGACGCTTTTAGAGTCGCCCTTGATAACGGGCAGCTGCGGAATGGAAATATCCAGAGGGAATTGGCCGTCTATTAAGACAAAGTCAGGAGAAGGATTGAGTTTTTTGACCGCATGGGTCATTGCCTTGAGCGATGCCGCAAGAATGTTGGTTGTCTCTATCTCATCCATCCATACAACTCCGATAGCGACAGCCAATGCCTCACGGTAAATATCGGGAAGCAGCGCATTTCTCTGCAAGGGAGAAAGGGTTTTGGAGTCCCTTATCCCAAGATGAAGAGGCGGAGTGGAAAAAATAACCGCTGCCGCAACTACCGGTCCTGCAAGAGGTCCTCTGCCTGCTTCGTCCACCCCTGCAATATGGCGGCAGCCCTTTTTAAAGGCATCCTGCTCATAGGCATCCATGTTTTTACAGTTCGGATTACGTCCCTTCCTTTATCCTTGCTGCCTTGCCCTTCAGATTTCTCAGATAGTAGAGCTTTGCCCTTCTCACCATGCCCTTGCCTACCACTTTAATGCTCTCTATTGAAGGAGAATTCAGAGGAAATGTCCTTTCTACGCCAACGCCGTAAGAGACCTTTCTGACCGTAGTGGTGGACCTGATGCCATTGCCTCTTTTTCGTATAACTGTGCCTTCGAATGCCTGGGTGCGCTCCTTATCACCCTCTTTGATCCTGATGTTTACACGCACAGTATCGCCGGGCCTGAATTCAGGCATATCCGTGCGTAAAAAATCTTTTTCAATATTAGCCAATGGATTCATAAAAAACCTCCTCGTTTAAATTAAATTATACATTAGGAACCAGAGATTGCGAATTTTAATTCCTCATTCCTAATTGACTTCTCTCTTCTTCCGTCAAGCCTGCCCTTTCTAATAAGTCAGGTCTCTTCTCACATGTTCTTTTAATTGATTCCAGCCTCCTCCACTTCTTTATCTCCTGATGGTTTCCTGACAAAAGGATTTCAGGAACCTTAAACCCTCTGAAGGATTCCGGTCTTGTATATTGTGGATATTCTAAAAGACCCGGAGAAACCCCCGAAGGCGAAACTCCAGCGGGTGAAAAAGAATCATCTTTTGCTGAAATATCCGAGCCAAGAACACCTGGTATAAGCCTTGACACTGCATCTACAATTATCATGGCAGGCATTTCTCCGCCGCTCAGAATATAATCTCCAACCGATATTTCCATATCAACCGCCAATTCTTTTACCCTTTCATCCACGCCTTCGTATCTGCCGCATATAATCATCAAGCCTTTTGAAGCAGCAAGTTCATAAGCCATCTTCTGATCAAACCTTTTTCCCTGCGGCGTGGTAAGAATTACCTTTGCATCAGGATTGAAATTAGTCTTGATTGATTCAACTCCGGTTACAATAGGCTCTGCCTTCATAACCATCCCATCGCCGCCGCCATAGGGAGAATCATCGGTGGTTTTATGCTTATCAAGGGCAAAATCTCTTATGTTGTGGATGCCAATCTTTATAAGCCCCTTTTCAATAGCCTTGCCAAGTATGCTTTGTTTGAAAGGCGCTTCAAAAAAACCAGGAAAGATGGTCAGGATATCAAATCTCATTTTTATCCGGCAATAATCCTTCTATTAAATGAATGACTATCTTTCCTGTGTCAACATCAATCTTTTGAATTACATCAGCGGTAGCAGGGATCAAAAGTTCCTTCCCTAAACTGTCTTTTACCACATACACATCATTGCTGCCTGTTAAGAGTACGCTGGTTACAACACCGATTTTCTTTCCTTCGTTTGTTATAACCTCCATACCTTCCAATTGAAAGTGATAATATTCACCTTCGGGAAGCATAGGAAGCGATGCCTTTTCCACAAAGACATCATAACCTGCCAGTTCACCGGCCCGGTTTCTGTCATTATATCCCTTAATAGAAGCAAGGATAACATCTTTATGAGGCCTGTTATCCGTAACCTCGCAAATCAAATCATGTTCTCCTCTGGAAAGATAAATTTTTTTCCACGGCTTTTTATCACAATCACCATAGGGGAGTATCTTTATCTCGCCGTGAATACCGTGAACGCCGACTACCTTGCCAACCAAAAGGAGTTTGTCTTTGTTATTGTTCAATTGTTATTCAATTATCTCTAGCGCTGCCCTCTTTTTAATCTTTGCTGATGCGGCAGTAAGGATTGTTCTGAGCGCTCTGGCTGTCCTTCCTTGTTTACCGATAACCTTTCCAAGGTCTTCCTTGGCAACAGCCAGTTCTATAACCGATGTGTTTTCCCCTTCAACCTCCGTCACCTTGACCTGCTCAGGATAATCTACAAGGGCCTTTGCAATTATCTCAATCAGATTTTTCATTTTTCCACCTCCGGATCAGAAATAGCTCAAGCTGCGCTTTTCAGTTTGACCAAAACGCCCGCTTTATTTAAAACCTTTTCTACCGTTTCGCTTGGAATAGCCCCTTTCTTGAGCCATCCCAATATGGCATCCTGCTTTAGCTCTACCTTTGCCGGATTCTTTGTTGTATCGTATGTCCCAACTATCTCAAGAAATTTCCCATTCCTTGGAGAATTAGAATCAGTAACCACTATTCTGTAGAAAGGTTTTTTCTTTCCACCTATCCTTGCAAGCCTTATCTTTACTGACATTTTTTATACCCCCTTATAAAAAGGCTGAGGTTAAGGTTGAGAGAAACCATTACTTGTCTTTCCTTAACCTTAACCTTGATTTTATTATTTAAAACGGCATCATCCCTCTTCCCATAAACTGGGGCAACCCGCCTTTAGAAAATCTCTTCATCATCTCACGCGTTTGAAGATATTGTTTAACAAGTTTATTTACATCCTGAACCGATGTGCCGCTCCCATTTGCAATCCTCTTTCTTCTATTTGCATTAAGGATAGTATGATTAAGCCGTTCCTTCTTTGTCATTGAGTTTATTATAGCCTCTGTTTTAAATAATTCCCTTTCATCAGGCATAACGCCGGATTTTTTCTGCATCTCTTTAAAACCTGGAATCATTGCAATTATACTTTCAAGGCTGCCCATCTTTTTTATCTGCCGAAGCTGCTCTCTAAAGTCTTCCAGCGTAAATGTGTCCTTCCTTATCTTTTTCTCCAGTTCCTTTGCCTTTTTCTCGTCAATAACCTCCTGCGCCTTTTCTATGAGTGTAAGCACATCGCCCATGCCAAGTATCCGGCTCGCCATCCTGTCAGGATAAAAAGGTAGAAGCGCATCTATTCTTTCTCCAACCCCAATAAATTTTATAGGCCTGCCTGTTACATTTTTTATAGAAAGGGCCGCTCCGCCTCTGGTATCGCCGTCAAGTTTTGTAAGGATTATGCCTGTAATCCCGACTGCCTCGTCAAATCCCCTTGCAGTATTCACCGCGTCCTGGCCCGTCATGCTGTCTGCAACAAAGAGGATCTCCTTTGGTTTAAGGATAGCCTTCAGCTCTTTCAACTCCTCCATCAATTCGCTATCTATATGCAGTCTTCCTGCGGTATCTACAAGAACAGTATCATACCCTTTGATGTCGGCAATTCTCTTCGCCTCCCTGGTTATATCCTGCGGATTAAGGCTGCTCGCAGCGTCAAAGACATCCACATTTATCTCTCCGGCAAGTCTTTTGAGCTGAAGCATAGCTGCGGGTCTGTAAATATCAGCAGAGACAAGATACGGGGTTCTGCCTTTAGATTTAAGATACATTGCAAGTTTTGCGGTGGTCGTTGTTTTTCCGGAACCTTGCAGACCAACAAGCATGATTGCCGCAGGCGGTTTAGCCCCGAGCTCAAGGCCGCAAGAATTTCCGCCCAAAACCTCTACAAGTTCATCTCTGACAATCTTTATAAATTGCTGTCCTGGCGTGAGGCTCTCCAGCACATCCTTGCCGACAGCCTTATTTCTTACCCTTTCTATAAAGTCTTTGACAACCGTAAAATTGACGTCGGCCTCCAGAAGCGCCATCCTGACATCCTTTAACGTCTCCTGGATATTTGCCTCAGACAAGCTTCCGCAGCCCTTAATCTTTTTTATTATTATGCCAAGCCTATCGCTTAAACTCTCAAACACGGCAACTTAAAACCGCCTTCCCTAAAAATTTTGAATATTTAAAAATACAGGATAATCGCATGTGTTGTCAAGGTTTTTCTGTTTTTCTACAGCTTTTTTATTATTATATTTACTCTGGGGTTGTGGGTTGCGGACAGGCATTGGTAGGATTAAGGGGATTCATCAATGGCATGCAAACAAAGAGAAACGCCCCGTAGGGCGTCTCTGCGAGGTTGGGGTAAACTTGATAATTAGAAAATCAGATTTGCGCCGAGTATATACCCCTTGGTTGTATCAGTTACGGCATTCTGGTCTGTGTAGCCTGTAGTGCCGTCTTTGGTATCAATGGTTTGAATCTTATATGCCAGTGAAAGACTTATCCAGTTATCAGGGCGATAGGTCAAACCCAATTCACTGGAGGCATATATAGCATTATCTGTTCTGCTGACACCGGTATAGCTCGTTTCCATCTGGCCGAAGGCGCCGTTTCCATAGATGCCAAAGCCGCCGCCAATCTGGGCGCTGCCTCCAATACCGATGGTCGGTCCTTTATATTTTGTCGTGGAATCGGAGATACCATTGTTAGAAAAGACAACACCGGGGGCGCTTTTCTTTATATGATAATCCTGGTCTACTGTTTTATAGCCGAGACTAAGCACAGGGACGGCACCAGAAAATAAGCAAC
>JBBTFC010000046.1:17431-19249 GCA_038042015.1 Deltaproteobacteria bacterium | reverse complement strand
AACATTGCCTTTGCCTTGTTTATAGTCTCCTGATATTCCTTTTCAGGGTCCGAATCGGCAACAATGCCGGCGCCTGCCTGAATGTAAATCTTACCATTCTTTATAACCAATGTCCTTATTGTAATGGCCATATCCATATTGCCTGAAAAACCGAAATAGCCCACTGAGCCGCCGTACGCGCCTCGCTTACAAGGCTCTATCTCCTCAATAATCTCCATCGCCCTGACCTTTGAGGCGCCTGTTAAAGTGCCTGCCGGAAAGCATGCGCGCAGGGCGTCAAAGCTGTCCTTATCCTGTCTCAACCGGCCATGGACATTTGATACTATATGCATGACATGGGAATATCTCTCAACAACCATAAGCTCATTTACAGAAACGCTCCCTGTTTCAGCCACCCTCCCCACATCATTCCTTCCCAAATCCACAAGCATTATATGCTCTGCCAGTTCCTTCGGGTCTTTTAAAAGTTCCTCTTCCAGTTTTTTATCAGTTGCCTTATCTTTGCCGCGCGGCCTGGTGCCTGCAATAGGCCGGACATCAATCCCGCCTTCCTCAACCCTCACAAGTATCTCAGGCGAAGAGCCGACCAGTTCAACACCGTCCAACCTAAGATAAAACATATAAGGCGACGGATTTATAATCCTGAGCGCCCTGTAGATGTCAAACGGCTCCACATCAAGCCCTGTCTCAAACCTCTGAGACAAGACCACCTGAATAGCATCCCCTGCCTGAATATATTCCTTCACCTTAAGCACACCATTAATAAACTCCTCTTTTGTAAAGTTAGAAACTACTTCTTTGACTCTTTGACTCTTTGACTCTTTGACCCTCTGAGTCTCTGGCGAAGGTGTTTTAAGCCTCTCTACCAGCGCATCTATCTTCTTAACTGCCTTTTCATAAATATCAGCGGGAATATCCCTTTCTCCAATAAAGGCATTGGCAACAACCTTTATCTTATGCTCAAGATTATCAAAAACAAGGACAGTATCGGTAATAACAAAAAAGCTGTCATATATACCGATGTCAGACAATCCGGCATCAGGAAGATTCTCAAAAAATCTGACCATATCATATCCGATATAACCTACAGCCCCGCCGTAGAATCTTGGCAAATCTCCAGCAGGCACAGGTCTGTATCCGGAAAGAATCTCCTTTAAAACAGTTATAGGGTCGCCCTTTCTTGTCTCTTTTTTAGAGTCTGTGATAATCTCTATATTATCACCCTTGCTCTTGAAAATAACCTTTGGCTCAACGCCAAGCAGGCTGTATCTTCCCCACTTTTCACCACCCTCAACGCTTTCAAAGAGAAATACCGGGCCTCCATTGTCAATATTTTTAAAAGCAGACACAGGCGTATCCATATCCGCCATAATCTCCCTGAATATCGGGATAAGATTACCCGTTTTAGCCTTATCTATAAAGCCCTCTAACGAAGGGGAGTATTTAATTTTTTCCATAAGATTGCTAACCAGCGTATCGCTGGAATATCAATGTGTAAAATGTTAAGAAGACCCTTTAACAGGGCTAATCTAACACACAGGATTAAAATGTGTCAAGAAAGCTCAACCCCCTCCAACCTCAATAAAAATCTTTTTAGCTTAAGACCGTTGCTGAATCCTCCGAGACCGCCGTTGCTTGCCACCACCCTGTGGCAAGGTATAATAATCGGCAGTTCATTTGCGCCGCATGCGCTGCCTACTGCCCTAAAGGCATTCGGCGCGCCTATCTTTTCTGCAACTTGTTTGTATGTCAAAACCTTGCCATAAGGTATATGAGATAATGAGCGCCATACCTTTTTCTGAAAGTCTGTGCCATCAA
>JBBTFC010000046.1:0-17331 GCA_038042015.1 Deltaproteobacteria bacterium | reverse complement strand
ACTGTCTTATGCCGGGTCTATATGCACAAAGGCCTTTTCAATGGCGTCAAATCTCTCTACCCTGCTTTCAATATCTTCTCCAATTGCGTGTGATTCAACTGTGGATAGGTTTTTATCAACTGCAATATGCATTTCAACATGGATAAAATTTCCCACATAATGAGCCCTGATTTTATTCAGAGACTTTACGCCTGGCGCATCTTTAACCGCATTCTTTATAAGTTCCATAAATGCGCTGTCAGGCGATCTGCCCATGAGATAATCAATATTCTCAACTCCTATTTTATACCCTGTATATATAATCCAGAGGCTTACCAGAAAACCGGCTATGGGGTCCATAAGATAATACCCCAGTCTTGCGCCAAGGATACCGATAAATACGGCAAAAGATACAAATACATCATTCAAAGAATCAAATGCGCTTGCCCTTATGGCAGGGCTGTTCACTGAATCTCCAATCCTTTTAAAATACCAAGTCATTATCCCCTTTATAAACATTGTTATTATAGTAACTGATAGGGGGAAAACTCCGATAGAGATTATCTGACCCGCAATCAGCCTTTCTACAGAAATCCTTATAATCTCGAAACCAAGCACACCAGCAAGTATTGCGACAATAAGCCCTGCTATAGGCTCTGCCCTGTGATGGCCGAATGGATGGCCGTCATCAGCCTCTTTGCCGGAAACCTTTACGCATATAAATATAGCTATTGATGCCGCAATGTCTGTAAGGGAATTTATCGCATCTGATATGAGGGCAAGGCTGCCTGATAGAATGGCTGCAATAAACTTTAATATGAACAGAAAGATATTGCCGGCAAGTCCTATAACCGTTGCCCTGAAGGCTGTCCTGGATTTGTAGAGCATAAATTAAGGCTGATTGATTTTATTAACCTGCCGCAGCCTTCAAGCGGCTGGCCAAAACCTTTTCCAAAAATTGGCCTGTATAAGAACCCTCTGTCTCTGCCACCTCTTCAGGTGTTCCTGCGGCAATAACCCTGCCCCCTTCGTCTCCGCCTTCAGGGCCAAGGTCAATAATGTAATCAGCGGTCTTTAAGACATCAAGATTATGCTCAATTATCACTATGGTATTCCCTGCAGATCGGAGTTCCTGCAGCACATCCAAAAGCCTCTGTATATCCGCAAAATGGAGGCCTGTTGTAGGTTCGTCAAGGATATAGATTGTCCTGCCTGTCGCCCTTTTGGAAAGTTCCTTTGATATCTTTATCCTCTGTGCCTCGCCGCCTGACAGGGTTGTTGCCGATTGGCCAAGCTTTATATAACCAAGGCCGACATCGGAGAGGGTCTGAAGTTTGTCCTTTACCGGAGGGACATTTTCAAAAAAGCCGAGCGCCTCTGCAACCGTCATATCAAGGACACCGGCTATGCTTTTACCCTTGTATTTAATGTCCAGTGTTTCACGGTTGTATCTTTTACCGCTGCATACTTCACAGGTAACATAGACATCCGGGAGAAAGTGCATCTCAACTTTTATAAGGCCGTCGCCTTCACATGCCTCGCACCTTCCGCCCTTTACATTAAAGCTGAATCTGCCGGGCTTATAACCGCGCATCCTCGCCTCAGGGAGCTGCGCAAATAAATCCCTTACCGGCGTAAAAAGCCCTGTGTATGTGGCGGGGTTTGAACGGGGCGTCCTGCCTATCGGCGACTGGTCAATGTCAATCACCTTGTCTATAAACTCAAGGCCGAGTATATTTTCAACCTCTCCTGCCCTCTCTTTTGAATGATAAAGCCTCTGGGCAAGGGCCTTGTATAATGTATCCACAACCAATGTGCTCTTTCCTGAACCGGACACGCCTGTAACGCATGTTATGAGACCAATGGGAATTTTTACTGTGATATTTTTAAGATTATTCGCCTTACCGCCCTTTATGGTCAGGAACCTTCCATCGGGTCTTCTCCTCTCTGAAGGCACGGGTATCTGAAGCTCCCTGTTTAAATACCTCCCTGTCAAAGACCCCTTATTCTGCATAATCTCAAGAGGTGTGCCTGCTGCAACAACCCGGCCTCCCAACTCTCCCGCACCCGGCCCCATATCAATCACATGGTCGGCAGAGAGGATAGTTTCCTCATCGTGCTCAACAACCAAAACAGTATTTCCAATATCCCTGAGCCTTTTTAACGAATCAAGAAGCCTCTTATTATCCTTCTGATGAAGGCCGATAGAAGGCTCGTCAAGTATATATAAAACACCGACAAGGCTTGAGCCTATCTGGGTTGCAAGCCTGATCCTCTGCCCCTCGCCGCCTGATAATGTTGCCGCAGACCTCTCCAGCGTGAGATAGTCAAGACCCACATTTATCAAAAATCCAAGCCTCTCTGCTATCTCCTTCAAAACCCTCCTTGCAATCTCCTCTTCTGTTTTGCCGAATTTCAGCCCTTTGAAAAATCTGTGCGCCTCCTTTATTGACATCTGCGTAACATCATATATTGAAGAGTCGTCAATCTTTACAAACATGGACTCTTTTTTAAGTCTTGAGCCATTGCATACAGGGCACGGCTGTGTGTTCATATACCGTGTCAATTCATCCCTTACGTCAAAGGAATCTGTCTCATAATACCTTCTCTCAAGATTCTTTAAGACACCTTCAAATGGCTTTTTATAATAATAGCGGCGGTCGGCCTTTTCATAATAAAATTCCACATCCTCATCGCCGGAGCCATAGAGAAGAAGATCCTGAACCTTTTTGGACAATCCCTTAAACGGCGTATAGATATCAAATTTGAAATGCCTTGAAAGCGCATCAATCATCTGATGAAAATATACAGAGGACTTCCTTCCCCATGGCGCTATTGCCCCTTCCCTCAAAGAAATCTCCTTATTAGGGACAACGAGTTCAGGGTCAAAATAGAGCTTTCCCCCAAGGCCATTGCACTCCGGACATGCGCCATGCGGACTGTTAAATGAAAACATGGCCGGGGTAAGTTCAGGATAGCTTATGCCGCAATCAACACAGGCAAGTTTTTCATTAAATAAAATCTCCCCCTCCCCTCCTCCCTTGCCGCGCCCACTTTCGGTGGGCGCCCGCTCCACCTTTGCAATCCCATCTGCCAGCCTCACAGCAATCTCAAATGAATCAGCAAGCCTCTTTACAATCCCGGGTTTTATTACAAGCCTGTCTATGACAACATCTATATTGTGCTTTTTCTTTTTATCCAGGACAATATCTTCGCTCAAATCCTTCATCTCGCCGTCTATCTTTACCCTGGTATAGCCATCCTTTCTCAGTTGCTCCAGTTCCTTTTTATATTCCCCTTTTCTCCCCCTTATCATTGGTGAAGATAGGACTATCTTTGTATCCTGAGGCAGTTCCATTACCCTGTCAACCATCTGCTGAATGGTCTGGGCAGAGATCTGTTTTCCGCATTTGTAGCAATACGGCCTGCCGACCCTTGCAAATAAAAGCCTCAGATAATCATATATCTCGGTAACGGTGCCGACAGTTGAGCGCGGGTTTTTGCTGGTGGTCTTTTGCTCAATGGATATGGCAGGAGAAAGCCCTTCAATTGATTCTACATCAGGCTTTTCCATCTGCTCTAAAAACTGCCTTGCATACGCTGAAAGGCTTTCCACATACCGCCTCTGACCCTCTGCATATATAGTGTCAAAGGCAAGGGTAGACTTGCCGGAACCGCTTACGCCTGTAATAACGACAAGCTTATCCCTTGGGATTTCAAGGTCAATATTTTTAAGATTATGCTCTTTGGCGCCTTTGATGATTATCTTGTTCATAGGTAGGTTTCAGTTTTGCCGGGTATCCGAGAATTATAAATCTTTCCAGGATTATTGGCAAGGTTTTTATTAAATGTAGTAAACCTCGTTGGAAGGATTATCGATAATGCGGTAGTTTTAAAAAAGGCGTAATGTTCAAAAAATAAATCAACTTAACAGCCAGTAGTTGACTATCCCTACTATATGGGTCAATGTCCATAGCACGACAAGTATACGCCCATAGAGTATATGGCGGCGGTTCAGATGCTGATGAAGATTACAAAACCACCGTCCCTGGCTAACACGAGACCACACAACAAGCGTAACTGATATAAGAAGAAGCATACCCATTGTACCGTGGATGGCAAACCATAAGATAAGATGTCTGGGTATAACAGGAGTGGCGCTGTCTGGCACATAGTATCTAAATTTCATATAGCCTATGATGAAAAGCCATGCGCCAATAGTTAAAAATAACATCAGCCGTCTGTGCCACTCACAGTACCTTTGATGGGCGCACCCCCATGCTGTCAAAAGTAAGGTCATGGCTACAACTCCCCAGATAGCGGCAACAATCAAGAAATATTGCGTGTAGAATTGCATATTAATTCCTCTACTATAAAATCCTCAGGTTTTACCTTTATCTTCATTAGAATTTATAAAATCCCCTTGCGGCAGAATCGCAGCTTTATACTTCAATCCAGCCCTCTTCTGCCTCTTTAACTTCTGCTTTTTTGCTTTAAGCTTTTTTATATCTTCATTAGTAAGTTTTCCTGATAACCTTTCAATCCTCTCAACAAGTTCCCGCCTTGCAAGAAAGCGATTTATAGACTGGCTTCTGTCTTTCATGCACTTGATTTCTATGCCTGTAGGAATATGCTTTATATACACACAGGTAGCAGTCTTGTTAACCTTTTGACCGCCCTTGCCTGAGGAGCGTATAAATTTCTCTATAATATCCTCATTCCGGACGCAGAGGGATTCCATCTTATCCTTAAGCCATCGGTTTTTCTCTTCGCTTACTGCAAAAGCGGGCATGGGTTAACCCCCTTTATTTCTGCCTATCATCCAATTTGTAATGTTAACAAGTTAGGAAATTATATCCAGATGATTTTATTTGTCAATATTATTAATGCAAAATACTGTTGACCTCCATGATGGAAATTGGTAAAAGTAGGAAACTGTATACTAACTTGTTATGCGTCCTGGAGAAATTTAATGACCAACAATCTGATAAACATCAATGAACAGCAGCTTTGGAGATGTTTAACAAGATAGATTTCCCAAAAGAAGTAAGGCTTGAACCAAATAAACCTTGACAAAAGACCAAAAAATCTTTAAATTAGACCATTCAAAATTCTATTGATAAAAATTAGGGGCAATTATTATGAAAACTGAATTTGTAAGATCACAGGACAATATCAAGTGGTATGTTGTAGATGCCAAAGACAAAATACTTGGCAGGATGGCCTCGCGCATAGCTACCGTGCTTAAGGGGAAGCATAAGCCCACTTATACGACATTTATGGATACAGGAGACTTTGTGATAGTGGTAAATGCTGAAAAGGTAGCGGTAACCGGCAAAAAGCTCGCTGATAAAACATACTATCACCACAGTATGTATCCAAACGGATTAAAGGCAGAACCTTTGGAAAAACGTCTGGCCAGAAAACCGGAAGATGTAGTATATAAAGCAGTATGGGGTATGCTTCCAAAAGGGAGCCTCGGCCGGGATATGATAAAGAAGCTCAAAGTCTACAGCGGAAACAATCACCCGCATCAGGCCCAAATACCTGAGAAACTATCAATATAGGAAGGAGTAAATTCATGGCAGAGGTAACTCACCAGACAGTAGGAAGAAGAAAGACATCCATAGCGCGGGTTCGGCTGATGTTGGGAAGCGGCAAGATAATAATAAACGATGAACCGATGGATAATTATTTTAGCAGAGAAACCCTCAAGATGATTGTTAAACAGCCTCTTGAAGCAACAAAGAGTTTAACTAAATTTGATGTCTATGTGAATGTATACGGAGGCGGTATATCCGGCCAGGCAGGCGCAATCAGGCACGGTATTACAAGGGCGCTTTTAGAAGAAGATCCTGCGACGAGGCTGACGCTCAAAAAGGCCGGCTATGTTACCAGGGATCCGAGGATGAAAGAAAGAAAGAAATACGGCCAGAAAGGCGCGAGAAAGAGATTCCAATTCTCAAAGAGATAATAATGAACCGGCTGAATGTTTTCAAAAGGGAAGGCCTTTCGGCCTTCCCTTTTTTTGTTTATAGGTAAGTAGGCACCCTATGCGATGGATAAAAACCGTCGCTTATAGAAAGGAAGATTATGATAAAGGCTGCAATACTTGGCGGAAGCGGTTATACCGGATTTGAACTTTTAAGGATTCTGGGGAACCATCCTGCTGCTCAAGTAACAACTATAACTTCACGGCAGCACAAGGGATGCAGGGTTGAAGAGGTCTTCCCCGGTCTGAACAGTATTTTAAATCTGACATTTGAAGATCCTGCAAACTTCCGCGCATATTCAAAGGCAGATATTATCTTTTCAGCCCTTCCCCATCATGCATCCATGGAAATAGCGCCGGATCTTTTAAAGAACGGGAAACGGATTATAGATTTAAGCGCAGATTTCCGCCTGAAGAATGCAAATATTTATGAGGCATGGTATGGGAAGCATCATATTGCCGAGGGTTTGTTAAAAAAGGCGGTGTATGGCCTTCCTGAACTTTATAGGGGCAAGATAAAGAATGCAGCGCTGATTGCAAACCCAGGCTGTTATCCAACAGGGGCCATCCTTGGCCTGGCGCCCATTTTAAAGGCAGGCATCATAGATACCAACACAATTGTAATAGATTCAAAAAGCGGTGTTTCCGGCGCTGGGAGAACAGCATCCTTGGACACATCATTTACAGAGATAAATGAAGGGTTTAAGGCATATAAGGTAGGAGAGCACCGCCATACGCCCGAGATTGAACAGGAGCTGGGCCTTATTGCCGGCATGGATGTAAAGGTAACATTTGTCCCGCATCTTCTGCCGGTTAACAGAGGCATCTTAAGCACGATATACGCACAAGTCACAAGTCAGAAAAATATTTTGAATATCTATAAAAAATATTACAAAGGTGAGTTCTTTGTCCGCATTATGTCTGAAGGGGTGTTTCCAAATATATCTCAGGTAAAGGGGTCTAATTTCTGCGACATAGGATTAAAGATAGACGAACGGACAGGCCGCCTTATTGTCATTACAGCAATTGATAATCTTGTCAAGGGAGCATCCGGCCAGGCTGTCCAGAATATGAATATTATGTTCGGCCTTCCTGAAACTCTGGGTCTTCTTACCCCTCCCCTCTCCGTATAACGGTTGCAAACCTAAGGCCTTTTTGATATTCTAACACTTTAACACTATAACTCTTTGACACTATTATGGGACGAGGCGTAAAATTATTTAAGATTTTGGGCATCCAGATTTCTCTGGACTATACGTGGTTTATTGTATTCGGCCTTGTTGCATGGAGCCTTGCCCAGGGCTATTTCCCCATAACCATACCCGGCCTTACAACTTTCACCTATATCCTTGTAGGAATTGTCTCAGCCGTCCTGCTTTTTGCATGCGTCCTAATTCACGAACTTTCCCATTCTTATACATCCAACAAACTTGGGCTTGATATAAAAGAGATAACGCTTTTTATATTCGGCGGCGTTGCCAGGTTGACAAAAGAACCTGATGACCCGGTAACTGAATTAAAGGTAGCTGTTGCAGGGCCTGCTGCAAGTATAGCGCTTGCCGCAATATTCTGGGTTCTGATGCAGATTGCGAATACCTTTTCCATTTACCCGGTTTTATCCGCCATATTTGAATACCTTGCCATGATAAACATGGTCCTTGTGATATTTAATATGATACCCGGTTTTCCATTGGACGGCGGAAGGGTCTTAAGGTCCCTCTGGTGGAAAAAGACCGGAGACCTTCAAAAGGCAACACAGATTGCAAGCCGGGTTGGCAAAGGTTTTGCGGCGCTGCTCATCGGTTTCGGCTTTTTTCAAATATTCCTGGGCAATTTTATTGGCGGCCTGTGGATGATATTTATCGGCATGTTCCTCCAGCAGACGGCAGACTCCAGCTACCGGCAGCTTTTGGTAAAAAAGACACTAGAGAGAATAAAGGTCAGCGACGCAATGACCAGAAATGTTGTTACAATAACAGAAGATTCTACCCTGGCAGCTGTGGTTGAAAAATATTTTTTTGGCTACCATTTTGTCGGTTTTCCGGTCTCGTCCGACGGGCGCATTACTGGGATGCTTACATTGAATAATGTGCGGCTGGTTCCGAAGGAGAAGTGGGATACAACCCTTGTAAGAGATGTAATAAATAAAATTTCACCTGATGCTATACTCAGCCCTGAAGACAATGCAATGGATGCCCTCTCAAGAATGATAGACCTTGATACAGGGAGGGTTCTTGTTATGGACGGCGATAAACTTATTGGCATAATCACCAGAAGGGATATTATGAAACTGATGGAGTTTAAGACAGACCTTGGCGTATAACACCCCCTATCCTTTCCGTTTGCCTTATTTATAAATTTACGGTATCTTTCTACGCTAACAAATTTATCAAGGGGGGTCTTGACTTACATGATAAAAAATGACAGATGGATTAGAAAAAAGTCGGTGGAACATAATCCGAAAATGATTGAGCCGTTTGAGGAAAAACAGGTGCGCGAAGGCTGCATATCTTATGGCGTTTCATCTTATGGCTACGATATCCGCATATCAGATGAATTTAAGATATTTACTAATGTGAACAATGCCATTGTCGACCCCAAGGCGTTTGACAGCAAATCTTTTGTAGATTTTAAAGGAGATGTCTGTGTTATTCCGCCTAATTCTTTTGCCCTCGGAAGGAGCGTGGAATATTTCAGGATCCCCCGCAATGTCATGACAATATGCGTTGGCAAATCCACATACGCCAGATGCGGCATAATAACCAATGTAACGCCGTTTGAGCCTGAGTGGGAGGGCTTTGTAACTCTTGAGATTTCAAACACAACGCCTCTGCCCGCAAAGATATACGCAAATGAAGGTATTGCCCAGGTTCTATTCTTTGAAAGCGATGAGTATCCCGAGGTATCCTACAAAGATAAAAAAGGCAAGTATCAGTCTCAGATAGGAATAACACTTCCAAAGATATAAATGGCGAATTCTAAAGAAAAGAAAAAAGGACTCAAAGAAGAAGTCATCGGCATCGCCCTTCTTGCAGTTTCATTATTTATTATTGTCAGCCTTCTTTCTTACCCCTCATCCAATGTTTCATCCAACTGGGGCGGGGTTGTAGGCGGATATGCCGCATGGATTTTATTCCAGATTGCCGGCCTTTCGGCCTATTTGTTTCCTGTCCTCATTATAATCCTGGCGCTGGAGTTTTTGATAAGAAGGGAATTTAATTTCAGACCGTTAATCCCAATCAGTTTATTCTTTCTTCTTGTGTCGTTCTCAGGGCTTCTAAGCAGCCTTGTGGGAAACGATACATTGAGCGGCGGCATTCTCGGCAAATATATATGTCTTTTCCTGTGGGACTATCTGAGTTATACAGGCACACTCATTGTCCTTACAGCCATGTTTATCTGCTCTACAATATTTGCCACAGGCATATCTTTGGTGGATATGGCCGGCAAAGGTTATAATATCTATCAATCTGTTTTACAGAAGAGGCAGGCGCGAGTAACCGAAGAAAAAGATGAACCTATAGGCGAGGATTCATCCGACTTATCCACCTCAGGCAGAGGAGTCAAGGGGCAAAGGCTGGAAGCTAAAAAGGCGGACCGCCCGACTATTATTATGCCGCCTGCCCCCAGAAAACAGCCAAAACCAAAAGAACCGTCTCAGGAACACTTTGAATTTTTAAAGGCAACAGGAGAATTTCAGCTTCCTCCGCTCTCTTTTTTAGACTCCCCGCCTGAAAAGGCTCATGTTCTTGATGAAGAGGCGCTCCGCACCAATTCCAAAATCCTTGAGAAAAAACTTATGGACTACGGCGTGGAAGGCCAGGTCATTGCAGTAACGCCGGGTCCGGTCGTCAACATGTATGAGTTTGAGCCGGCGGCAGGCGTAAAGGTGGCAAGCATTGTAAATCTCTCTGATGACCTTGCCCTGGCGCTGCGCGCTGCGTCTATCCGCATAATTGCGCCGATTCCCGGAAAGGCTGTTGTCGGCATTGAGGTGCCGAATGCAGCAAAGCAAAAAATTTACCTGAGAGAAATACTGGAGAGTCAGGTATACACAAAGAGCCATTCAAAGCTTACATTTGCCCTTGGAAAGGATATATCAGGCGCACCGTTTGTCGCTGACCTTGCGCTAATGCCCCATCTCTTAATGGCAGGCGCAACAGGCGCCGGCAAAAGCGTTACGATTAATGATATTATTATAAGCATGCTCTACAAGGCAACTCCCAATTATGTGAGGTTTTTGATGATAGACCCAAAGATGCTGGAGCTTTCCGCATACGAAGGCATACCGCATCTTTTGACCCCTGTTGTTACTGAGCCAAAGAGGGCAGCGGCTGTATTAAGGGGCATGGTGAATGAGATGGGCGAGAGATATAAACTTATGGCAGAAAAAGGCACAAAAAGCATTGAAAAATACAATCAGCTTTTTGAGGAAGAGGGGACAAGAGACGAGGATAAAGAAATTCACCGCAGGCTTCCATTCATCGTAGTGGTGATAGATGAACTTTCTGATTTGATGATGGCCTCCGGTAAAGATGTTGAAGAATCCCTTGTAAGGCTATCGCAGATGGCCCGCGCATCAGGCATACATCTTCTTGTTGCAACCCAGAGGCCGTCTGTTGATGTCATAACAGGCTTAATCAAAGCAAATTTTCCTGCCAGACTGTCGCTTCAGGTTGCCTCACGGACAGATTCCAGAACAATCCTTGACACAGGCGGCGCGGAAACGCTCCTCGGCGATGGCGATATGCTTTTCCTCCCCCCAGGCTCATCAAGGCTTAAGAGGATACACGGCGCTTATGTCTCAGAGGCGGAGATTAAGAGGGTTACGGATTTTCTCAAGAAGCAGGGCAAACCCGCATACGATAAGGCTATATCTGAAGCAAGGGTTGAGGAAAAGGAATATGGAAATGACGACCTTGGCGAAGAATTTAACAAAAGATATGATGAGGCAGTTGCAATCGTTATCCAATTGCAGCAGGCCTCAACATCGTACGTACAGAGGAGACTGAGGATAGGCTACAACACCGCTGCGCGGATAATAGAAAAGATGGAGGCAGAAGGCATTGTCGGCCCTGCCCAGGGAAGCAGACCCAGAGAGGTGCTGGTGAAAAAAGAAGGAGGAGTGAGTGAATAAAAAACAGTTATCAATCATCAGTTATCGCTTATCAGTGGTAGGGTGGGCTTTGCCCACCAGAATCATATTAGCAATAGCTTTTGCGGTGGGCATAGCCCACCCTACCATCGGTTTAGCTGACGACCTCAATGCCATTATTGCAAAAGTTCAGAAGACCTACGACGGCATTCATGATATTCAGGCAAACTTTACCCAATTCACAACATCTGCCTCAATAAAAGAAACTCAGAAGGCAGAGGGGGTTGTGTCTTTTAAAAAGCCCGGCATGATGAAATGGGAATACAAATCTCCTGGCAAGGATATTATCGTAAGCGACGGCATGACCATCTGGATATATCAGCAGGATATTGGACAGGTTATGGTAGGAAACGCCCTGGACAACGGAACATCCATATCGAACAATTTTCTGGCTGGTATGGGGAATATAAAAAAGGATTTTGAGATAGAGATGGCAGAAGGAGACAATAACGCGCATCTTTTAAAACTGAATCCAAAGACAGCACAGCCAAATCTCCGAAAATTATATATTGCAGTGGATAAAAAAACATTTTTAGTGATAAGGACAATAGTCTATGACATGCTCGGCAATGAAACAAAGGTAATATTTGAAAAGATAAAAACAAACCAATCTCTATCAGGCAGCATATTTAAATTCAAGATTCCTGAAGGGGTAAAGGTGGTAAAATAAGGAGGAACACATGCCGTCATTTGACATCGTTTCAAAGGTAGATATGCAGGAGGTTGATAATGCCGTAAATCAGGCCGTCAAGGAGATAAGTCAACGTTATGACTTTAAAGGGAGTAAAAGCGAAATAAAATGGGAAAAGAAAGAGGAGATAACTATTGTCGGCGATAGTGATAACAGGCTGAATAGCATAATAGACCTCCTGCAGGGCAAATTTGTAAAAAGGGGAATCTCGCTAAAGTCGCTGGAATACGGAAAGGTTGAAGACGCATCCGGCGGGCTGAAAAGACAGGTGATAAAGATTCTTCAGGGCATTCAAAAGGAAAAGGCAAAAGAGGTTGTAGAGGCGATTAAAAAATCCGGGCTTAAGGTTCAGGCGCAGATAATGGATGATCAGGTAAGGGTAACTGGCAAAAAGATAGACGACCTGCAGGAAGTAATCCAAATGCTCAAGACAAAGGATTTGGGGGTGAGTTTGCAGTGTGTGAATATGAGGGATTGACGGCTTGGTAAAAAGCCCATCTGCTGCTGTGTTGTCTTTTGCGGGAGCAGGTTTGCAACCTGCTCCATTAAGTTTGTAACTATCTTAACTATACGAATTTTATGGGTTCAAGTTACAAACTTGAACCCGCTATAAGCAAATACAAACCATGTCCAAATATCATGACAAAATATGCCTCACCAGCCTCGGCTGCCCCAAAAATCTTGTTGACTCTGAGGTAATGCTGGGAATCCTCAAGCAGGATAACTTTGAGCTTACGGCTAATGAAGAAGACGCCGATATACTGATTGTCAATACCTGCGGTTTTATCGGCGATGCAAAGGAGGAGTCTATCAATGCGATATTAAGGCTTGCGCAGTATAAGGAAACAGGCAGATGCAGGCTTTTGATTGTTACAGGATGTCTTGTACAGAGATACAAAGATGAACTGGCAAAGGAATTGCCGGAGGTTGATTTCTTTATCGGCACAGGTGAATATCCAAAGATCGCCAGGATTATCAGGAATGGTTCGGACAAAAGGGTCATTGCTGGCATTCCTGAATATGTGCATGATTACAATACGCCGAGGATACTTGCTACTCCAAGGTATTCAGCGTATGTGAAGATCGCAGAGGGCTGCTCAAATTATTGTTCTTACTGCACTATCCCATCCATACGGGGAGAATTCAGGAGCAGGTCTTTAAATTCTGTTATCAAAGAAATAGAAAACCTTGCACAGCAGGGTGTTAAAGAGATAAATCTGATTGCCCAGGATTCTACGTCTTACGGCATGGATGGGGATGGCTCAAGGGGTTTGGAAACACTTCTCAAAAGAGCAGTTAAAGTAGACGGCATTGAATGGATCAGGCTTCTTTATCTTTATCCGGGCAAGATTACAAAGAATTTGATACACCTCATCAGAGACGAGGAAAAGATTTGCAAATATATTGATATGCCGATTCAGCATATCAACAACAGGATTCTCAGGGCAATGAACCGCAACCATACCAAGGCACAGATACAGGAAATTATAAAAATGATTAGACAGGAAATCCCTGATGCAGCGCTGCGGACATCTCTTATTGTCGGCTTTCCAGGTGAAACTGAAGAAGAATTTGATGAGCTTCTGGATTTTGTAAAGACAGCGCAGTTTGACAGGCTCGGTGTTTTTAAGTATTCAAGGGAAGAAGGCACACCGGCTTATAAAATGAAGGGACAGGTTACGGAAGCTGTAAAAAAAGTTAGACTTAGAAAAATCATGGAGGCTCAGGCAAAGATAGCCGGAGAAAAAAACAGACTCCTTGTGGGAAGCGCGATACAGGTTCTTGTGGAAGGCTTAAGCGAAGAGACCGAATTTCTTTTAAAAGGCCGCTCCATGCAGCAGGCCCCTGACAATATTGACGGTATTACATACATAAATAAAGGCATTGCATCTCCTGGTGATATTGCGGATGTTATTATAACGGATGCCGGAGAGCATGATATTGTCGGCGGCATCATGTAGGATGGGTGAAGATAACAGATTTGTCTTGTTTTTATTTTTAGGTTATACAAATGCCTTTATCCCTAAGATATGATTGCCAATTATCAGCTTCTGTATCTCTGATGTCCCTTCATAAATCGTTGCTACCTTTGCGTCTCTAAAATATCTTTCAACAGGGTATTCATTTGAATAGCCATATCCGCCGAATATCTGCACTGCATCAGATGCCGCCCTGTTGGCCGCTTCGCTGGCAAAGTATTTTGCAATGGATGTTTCAATAGTATTTACTTTGCCCTTATTTTTGAGATGTCCTGCCCGATATACAAGAAGCCTTGCCGCATCGCAATCAACTACCATTCTTGCAATCTTATCTTGTATAAGTTGAAAGCCTGCGATTGGTTTACCGAATTGATGCCTTTCTTTCGCGTACCTGGCACAGGCGTCTATGCATCCCTGTATGATGCCAACACAGCCGGATGCAACGCCGTATCTCCCGTTGTCAAGCGCGCTCATGGCGATATTGAAGCCTTTGCCAATATCGCCCAGCACAGCATTCTTTGAAATCCTGCAATCTTCAAAAATAAGCTCTGCTGTATTTGACGCCCTTAATCCTAATTTTCCTTTTATATCCTTTGTAGAAAAACCGGGACAGCCCTTTTCTACGATAAAAGCCGTTATGCCATGATACCCTTTTGTCTTGTCTGCCACCGCAAAGACAATAGCAATATCCGCTATACTGCCGCTGCTTATCCATGTCTTTGTGCCGTTCAATATCCATTCATTACCCTTCAATGCAGCGCTGGTTAAAATACTTGCGGCATCGCTGCCTGCGTTTGGCTCAGTAAGCGCAAAACAGCCGATGAATTCCCCTTTGCACAGTTTAGGAATATATTTCTGTTTCTGTTCTTCGGTCCCCCAGTTTAATATCGTAAGGCCGACAAGGGACACCTGAACAGATAATGCTGTCCTTAAAGAGGAATCCGCCCTGCCAATCTCCTCAAATATTATTGCATCGCTTATAAAATCAAGGCCCGCTCCGCCGTATTTTTCCGGAATCGGGCCGCCGAGAAAACCCAGCCCCGCCATCTTTCTGAATATCTCTATGGGAAAATGCTCTTTTACATCATTCTCCCTTGCAAACGGCATTATCTCTTTTTCAGCAAATTTTCTTGCGGTCTCCTTCACCATTTTTTGTTCTTCCGTGAGGTCAAAGTTCATGGCTGTCTCCTTAGCCTTTGTATTTTAAGAGTTTATACAACTCTTTTCTTGTCTGCATCTTTTTTAAAAGGTTTTTCTGTGTTCCTCTATCCTTTAATTCAAACAAGGCGTTTTCCATTGCCTTCATGGCAACCCTAAAAACTGTCATAGGAAAGATTACAATTGAATAGCCCATATCCTCAAACTCTCTCGCTGTGATATACGGCGTCTTTCCGAATTCGGTCATATTTGCCATCAATGGCGCATCTATTGCCTTTGTAAACCTTTTAAACTCGTCCTTTGATTCCAGCGCCTCGGGAAAGATTATATCTGCCCCTGCATCAATATACAGCTTTGCCCGCGTCACTGCGTCATCAAAACCATTGACGCCGGCGGCATCCGTCCTTGCTATGATAAGAAAATCCTTATTTTTTCTTGCGCCGCATGCGGCCTCAATCTTTTTGGCCATCTCTTTTGCGGAGATAATCTCTTTGCCTGGGAGATGCCCGCATCTTTTCGCTGCAGGCTTCTGGTCTTCAATCTGAATGCCTGCAACCCCTGTTTTTTCAAAGGCTGCAACGGTCTTTTTTACCTCCGAGAGTCCGCCAAAACCGGTATCCGCATCAGCAATTACAGGTATGTTTACAACATTGGCAATATATTCTGCCTGTCGGGCAAACTCATCCCTTGTTAAAATACCGATATCAGGAAGACCTCTGCTATTTGAGATGCCGGCGCCAGACATATAGACCGCTTTGAATCCGCACTGTTCAATAAGCATAGCAGAGGCTGCATTAAATGCACCGGGCATAATTACTGTGCCGCTTTTGAGGAGTTTTCTTAATGCCAAGGGTTTTGAAAAAGTCTTTGTCACGGGTTCAGCCTTTCCAATGTCTTCTTATAAACTTCCAAATCCCTGTCTGAAAAAAGCACAAACCTTACAAGAGACAATTCTTTATTTGTCTTGATAAAATCCATAACAGTTTTTAGCGCAATCTCTGCTGCCTCATTGATTGGATAGCTGTATGCGCCTGTGGAAATGGACGGGAAGGCAATGCTTTTTATGTTGTTTTTTATTGCGAGTTCAAGGCTGGTTTTGTATGCACTGGCAAGAAGCTTATCTTCGTTATGCCTTCCGTCATGGTATATGGGCCCCACTGTGTGGATAACATATTTTGCCTTCAGGTTTCCGCCTGTAGTAATGACTGCACTGCCTGTGGGACACCTTCCTATCTTTCTGCACTCCTCCATAATCTTGGGCCCGCCTGTCCTGTGGATTGCGCCGTCAACCCCGCCTCCGCCGGCAAGCCTTGAATTAGCGGCATTCACAATAGCATCAGTCTCTTCAAGTGTGATGTCGCCTTTGATTAAGGAAAGGGTAGTCAAATTGATAGTTGTCTGCATGTTCTGTATCCATGCCCCTTGTATCATAATCAAACGATAGGGTCAATGGCAACCAAACATTTATGATAGCATTACTGCAATAAAAGGGAGGAGGCGATATGAAAAATTGTGGGGGGTTGAATTGGGAAGGCAATTATGATTTTTCAGTTTTTTTCTTGGCATAAGAAACGCTTTAAATCTCTCTTGGCTCAATCAAGAGTGTAATGCCCTCTATAACCTGTCTTATCCGGAATTGCGATAATGCGCCAATCTTTTCAATCAAGTCGGATTTATCAACTGTTATAACTTGAGATATATTTACTACACTATCTTTTTTGAGCCCGCCTTCGCCTTTTTTAAGCAAAATATTGCCGGGAGACTTTACCCTTTTAATGTTGGATGTTATTGCACAAACTACAGCCGTATTTATTTTACTTTCATTAAAGACATTATTCTGTATGACAATATGGGGATGTCTGTAACCGGGTTCAGAACCGCTTGGAATTCCTAAATCAACCCAGAATATATCCCCTTGTTTGATGTTCAATACCGCCCCTTTAAAACCTTGCGGGAATAATATTTCTTACCCTTCTCTCTTAAAGAGGTCTCCTCTATCGCTTCTGGTTCTGAGTACGCCTCATTGATAGCCTCCAAAAGCCTTTTGGATTTTATCTTTTCAAGGAATTCCTTGACCGCAAGGGTAAACAATTCGCTTCTGGAGTAATTATACTCTTTAGCAGCCTCATCTGCTTTTCTAAATATTTCATCTGGGATAGATATTGCTGTTTTCATATCGCTAAGTATGACATATGATTATACCATTGTCAATACCTTCTTTTAGAGTATGGCGTACCAAACAGTAAGAAGGATTAATATTCTACCTCTTTTAAAAATAATCCCTGCGGCGGCGCAGTCATACCGGCAAGTCTTCTGTCTTTTGCGTTAATAATGGCCTGAAAATCATTCAGCTTAATCTTTCCTTTTCCAACGGCAA
>JBBTFC010000045.1:11489-14068 GCA_038042015.1 Deltaproteobacteria bacterium | reverse complement strand
ACATCAGGGTTTGTCGGCGCAAAGAAAAGGACTGTTCCGCCCCTGTCAACAGATTGCAGACCTTGCTGGATTGCGGTCTCTGCTGCTGTGCATATGATAACAAGGTCTGCCAGCATGCCCTTATTTATCTCTTTCAGTTTTTTCGGCACATCATCTCTTGCGCCTATTACCTCATCTGCGCCAAATCTTTTAGCAGCATTCAGACGATATTCACTTACATCTGTTGCTGTAATCTTTCCTGCGCCAAGCGCCTTTGCAAGCTGGATGTGAAGAAGCCCTGACATACCACTGCCGACGACAAGGACCTTTTGTCCGGACTGAAGACGAGAGAGTTTTAACCCGCGAAGACAGCACGCAAGCGGCTCTATGAATGTGCCTTCTTCATAGGACATTTCCCGAGGCAATACAAATGTCCCCCGATCAACATTTATCTTTGGCACACGGATATATTCAGCAAAACCGCCAGGGTCAAAGTTTGTGGTTCTGAGTGTATCGCAGGCAGATGTGTGGCCTGTGAGGCAATAGTGGCATGTGTTGCAGGAGACATGATGAGAGACAAAGACCCTGTCCCCTTTTTTATATTTATCTATGCCTTTGCCGACCTCAACAATATCTCCCGCAATTTCGTGGCCTAAAACAAGAGGCGCCTTTTTTATGCGGTACCACTCCATGACATCACTGCCGCATATGCCGCTTGCAATTACCTTTACAAGGAGTTCTCCTTCCTGAATCTGCGGGACAGGCCTCTCTTCAAGCCTTACATCGTTATTATTGTAATATACTGCAACGCGCATCAGATTTATCTCTTCTTTCTTTTCCCTTTCTCCTTGTTTGTAATTGCCGCCTTTATAAATTCCTCAAACAACGGGTGCGGCTGCATTGGCCTGCTCTTAAATTCAGGATGAAACTGGCAGCCCAGAAACCAGGGGTGATTTTTATATTCCATAATCTCTACAAGGCTGCCGTCAGGGGAGAGGCCGCTGAATATAACCCCTGCCTTTTCCATCGCATCCCGATAATCATTATTCACCTCATATCTGTGTCTATGCCTCTCGCTTATATCCAGTTTCCCGTATGCCCTGAAGGCAAGGGTGTTTTTCTTCAATACACACGGATATGCCCCAAGCCTCATTGTCCCGCCCTTTGATGTAACACCCCTCTGCTCTAACATCATGTCAATTACACGATTAGACGTATCAGGATTGAATTCACTGGAATTGGCGTCTTTCAGGCCGCAGAGGTTTCTTGCTATCTCTATTGCGGCCACCTGCATACCGAGGCATATGCCGAAGAATGGGATCTTTTTTTCCCTCGCGTACTGAATGGCAAGGATCTTTCCCTCTATGCCCCTGCTTCCAAAACCGCCGGGGACAAGAACAGCATCAATGTTTTTAAGCAGGGCTTTTGGGCTGTTCTTTTCCACATCTTCCGAATCTATGTATATCAGACTAACACTGGAATTATTTGCAATCCCGCCGTGCACCAGGGCCTCATGGAGGCTTTTGTAAGAGTCCTGAAGATCTATGTATTTCCCCACTATACCTATTGTCGCCTCATGTTTAGGGTTCTTTCTCTTCCTTGCTATTCTCTCCCATTGCTCAAGTTTCGGCGACCCTGTCCAGATATTTAACAACTTTACAATCTTTTCATCAAGCCCCTCGTTATGGAAGACAAGCGGCACCTCGTATATGCAGTCAACATCCATTGCAGTTATGACCGCGTCCCTGTCAACATTGCAGAATAGGGCAACCTTTGCCTTTAGTTCCGGGGAAAGATTGCGGCTTGTGCGGCATAGGAGGATGTCAGGCTGAATACCTATCTCCCTTAATTTGTTTACGCTGTGCTGAGTCGGTTTTGTCTTTAATTCGCCTGCTGTATGGATAAAAGGTATCAGGGTAAGATGGATATACAGGCAATTTTCCTTGCCGAGATCAAACCTCAACTGCCTTATTGCCTCAAGAAACGGAAGGCTCTCAATATCGCCTACTGTTCCGCCTATCTCAACTATGACAACATCAACATTGTCAACAACCTTCAGGATATTGCCTTTTATCTCATCTGTTATGTGCGGGATTATCTGAACTGTGCCGCCAAGATAATCGCCTCTTCTTTCCTTTGCTATGACAGAATCATAAACCTGTCCTGTTGTAAAATTATTTCTTTTTGACATCCTGGCAGTTGTGAACCTTTCGTAATGCCCCAAATCTAAATCTGCCTCTGCTCCGTCATCCGTAACATAGACCTCGCCGTGCTGGAACGGGCTCATTGTGCCAGGATCAACATTTATATACGGGTCAAGTTTTTGAAGGGTTATAGTTAAACCCCTGCTTTCAAGCAAGGCGCCAATTGACGCAGAGGCAATGCCCTTGCCGAGCGATGAAACAACGCCGCCTGTTACAAATATGAATTTGGTTTTGATATGCTTTTTAGGTTCGGCCATGGTTTTTTATTACTATCTTTCTTACCCTCTCCATATCTTCCTCTGTATCCACACCTATTGAATCATGTTCTGTTTCAACAACCTTTATCTTATAACCATTTTCCAGAACTCTCAACTGCTCAAGTTTTTCCGCCTCTTC
>JBBTFC010000045.1:0-11389 GCA_038042015.1 Deltaproteobacteria bacterium | reverse complement strand
GAAAAATAAAGGGCAAAATCGTTTTTATCAGTCACAACCTTTACAACATTCGGATTGTTCAATTCTGCTTCATCTCTTATCTTTGTCTTGAGGGTTGCCGCAACTATTTCCGGATCATTCGTTAGCGGCCTTATCGCCTCATCAATCATTTCCGGCTCAATCAATGGCTCGTCGCCCTGGACATTTACAATTATATCAGCGTTCAGTCCGTCTGCCGCCTCTGCAATCCTGTCCGTGCCGGTCCTGTGTTCAGGGGATGTCATTACAGCCTTGCCGCCAAAATATCTGACTGCATCAAAAACCCGTTTATCATCAGTGGCTGCGATTACATCATTTGTGAGCTTTGCCTTCTTTGCCCTTTCATATACCCATTGGATCATGGGTTTTCCGGCTATATGTAGAAGCGGTTTCCCGTTAAGACGGGTAGAGGCATACCGTGCAGGGATAATGGCAACAACATACATTCGCTCAAATATATCAAATCACACTTTTATGTCAAGAAAAGTTAGTTGACTTTCCTTATCCGGCGGATTATGTTATTAAAAACATCTCCCCGATAGAAACACTCGGGGATAAACGGAGGAATCTTTATGGGAGATAAAGAGAATATAAATCAGAAGAGTTCTACTGAGTTCACGCCGAAGCGGTGGGTTGGCTTAAAGGTTTTTGGAAGTATCCTTATTCTTCTTGGAACAATAAATATTATATTTTTTTTGAAGATGGGTATAGAGACTCAGGGATTCTATATCCTGATGGTAGCCGCCGGGGTGGTGTTATTTATAATAAGTTTATGGAGAAATTATGAATGAGACAGCGGCAACACGTATTAAAAATATACTTCAGACCGTAATCATACAATATATCTATGCCGGCGAGCCTGTTGGCTCAGGGATGGTGAGCAAGAGGCATATTCCACACCTAAGCCCCGCCACAATAAGGCATATCATGTCGGAGATGGAGGAGATGGGGTATCTGATGCAGCCACATGCCTCTGCGGGCAGGATACCTACTGATAAAGGCTTCAGGTTTTATGTTGACAGTATACTGAAGATAAAGGAGCTGCCCCAGGCAGAGAGAGAAAAGATAAATGCCCGGTGTCAGAGGTCCCAGGAGATTGAAAATATAATGTCCGATGCGTCAAGCATCCTGTCGTCCCTGTCAAATTGCATGGGTGTTGTTCTTGCCCCAAAGTTTGATAATGTTTTTATAAAGCACATTGAATTTATAAGGCTCGGCAGGACACAGGTTATGATGCTGCTTGTTTCCAACTCGGCCATTGTCCAGAATTATATTGTCAGGATAGAAGAAGACTTGAAGCAGCATGACCTTGAAAGGATGTCGGTTTATTTAAACAGTATTGCAAAGGGGTTGACACTGCGGAAGCTCAAGAAAAAGATAATAGAAGAGATGAGGAAGGAAAAAACCCTTTACGACCGGCTTATGGCAAAGGCGCTTAAATTAAGCAAGGCCGCCCTTGATGAGGGCAAAAATAGAAATGTCGGCAATATATATGTGGAAGGCAAGGCCAATATATTTGACCAGCCTGAATTCATTGAAGACGCGGAAAAGATGAAACTCCTTTTCAAAACATTTGAAGAGAAATCGGTTCTGGTGAAGGTGCTTGATAAGGCTATGGACGCCAATGGCGTTCAGATATTTATCGGCCCTGAGAGCGGATTTGATGAAATCAGGGAGTGCAGCGTTGTAACCGCGCCTTACAGCAACAACGGCAATATATTTGGAACCCTTGGGATAATAGGGCCTATGAGGATGAATTACTCCAGGGTCATACCTCTGGTAAATTATACCGCGGATCTTTTAAGTGATATAATGGCCAGAAGATAAGCGGTGTAAAAGAGAGACGAAAGAGGCGCAAGTCGCCAGACTGGTGTCTTGAGACTGGTGACTATATTTGAGGGGGGAATACATGGGAGAGCAGGAAAAAGAAAATATAGAACAAGAATCCCCTGATAAAGACCTTCAGGGGCAGGCGGAAATAAAAAGGCTCAATCTTTGCCTTGAGCAAAAGACAAAAGAGGCAGAGGTAACCTTTGATAAATTTTTAAGGGCATGCGCAGACCTTGAAAACTATAAGAAGCGGGCAGAAAAAGAAAAAGGCGAATTGATAAATTTTTCAAATGAAAGGTTTATAAAAGAGGTCATTCCTGTAGTGGATAACCTCGAAAGGGCAATTGACCATATAGAGGATGAATCAGATCTTGCTGCTGTGAAAGATGGAATAAAACTTGTCCTTGATAATCTTTTGGCTGTCCTAAAAAAGTTTGGCGTTGAGGCGGCCTCTGCAATGGGCGAAAAATTTGACCCAACAAGGCATGAGGCAATAAGCCAGGAAGAGATATTGAACTCTGATACAGGAACTATTATTAAGGAGTTTCATAAAGGTTATTACCTTAACGGCAGGCTTTTAAGGCCTGCCATGGTTGTTATAGCAAAGGCGCCGGAAAAGTCTCAGGAAAAGGAAGAAGCAGAGAAAGGGGGGAGTGAAAAACAGTATCAGAGTGTCAAAGTGTCAGAGTAAAAACTTTGATACTATGATACTTTGACTCTTTGACACTATTTTATGGGCAAGGTAATCGGCATAGATCTGGGCACAACCAATTCCTGTGTTGCTGTTATGGAAAACGGCAGCCCTGTTGTCATACCTAATCAGGAGGGGGGAAGGACAACCCCTTCTGTCGTGGCTTTTACCGATTCAGGAGAGAGGCTTGTCGGACATGCCGCTAAGAGACAGGCTGTTGTAAATCCATCCAACACATTATATGCGATAAAAAGACTAATCGGCAGACGTTATGATACCCCTGAGGCAAAACGGACAAAGGAGCTCGTGCCGTTTAAAATAGTTGAAGCGCCAAACAGCGATGCATGGGTAGAAATCAAGGGTAAAACCCTGTCTCCGTCGGAGATATCTGCCATGGTTCTCCAGCGGATGAAGGAGATAGCCGAGGATTATCTCGGAGAAAAGGTGTCAGATGCTATCGTAACTGTGCCTGCATATTTTAATGACAGCCAGAGGCAGGCAACAAAAGACGCCGGGCAGATAGCAGGGCTGAATGTCCTGAGGATTATAAATGAACCTACCGCCGCCGCCCTTGCCTATGGTCTTGATAAGAATAAAATGGGAAAGGTTGCCGTGTTTGACCTTGGAGGAGGGACATTTGATATATCAATCCTTGAATTGAATGAAGGTATTTTTGAGGTCAAGGCAACAAACGGCGACACTTTTTTGGGCGGCGAGGATTTTGACCAGAGGATAATAGATTTTCTTGTGGAGGAATTTTTAAAGGAAAATGGCATAGACCTGACACAGGACAAGATGGCGCTTCAGAGGCTCAAGGAGGCGTCAGAAAAGGCGAGGTGTGAGCTGTCATCGGTTTTGGAAACAGAGATACATCTCCCCTTTATATCTGCTGACAGCGCAGGGCCAAAACACCTTAGAAAAAAGATAACCAGGAGCGAGCTTGAAAGAATGGTGGACGACCTTATTGAGAGGCTCGTCATGCCATGCCACATTGCGCTATCAGACGCCGGACTTGAACCGAAGGATATAGATGAAGCAATCCTCGTGGGCGGTATGACAAGGATGCCGCGGGTAGTTAAAAAGGTTGAGGAGATATTTTACAGACTTCCGAACAAAGGGGTGAATCCTGACGAAGTTGTTGCTATTGGCGCTGCTATCCAGGGCGGCGTTCTGAAGGGCGAGGTAAAGGATATAATCCTGCTTGATGTCATACCGCTTTCCATCGGCCTTGAAACCAGAGGAGGGGTATTTACAAAATTAATATCGAGAAATACAACGATACCCACAAGAAAGAGCCAGATATTTTCTACTGCCTCGGATAATCAGACAATGGTTGCTATACACATACTTCAGGGCGAAAGGGAATTGGCTGCGGACAACAAATCCCTCGGAAGGTTTGAATTGGTTGATATCCCGCCGCAGCCTATGGGGGTTCCGCAGATAGAGGTGACCTTTGATATAGACGCCAACGGCATCCTTCATGTCTTTGCAAAGGATATTGGAACAGGCAAGGAACAATCAATAAAGGTTACAGCCTCATCAGGCTTAAGCCGCGTAGAGATAGAAAAAATCATAAAAGATGCAGAGGCCCATCAGGAAGAGGATAAAAAGAGGAAAGAGATTGTTGATGCGAAAAACACTGCGCATGGCCTTATATATACGACAGAGAAATTGCTTTCCGAGATTAGAGGCCGGATTAAAGAGGTTGACAGGCAGGTTGTGAGAGACGCATTGAATGTATTGAAAAATGCGATAGAAGGTTCAAATCCAGAAACTATAAAGGCTGCTACAGACAGATTGTTTCAGGCGTCAACAAGATTGACAGAGGGGATGTAAGGATGGCAAAAGACTTTTATGAAATATTGGGCGTTGACAGAGGCGCCTCTGATGAGGAGATAAAAAAAGTATACAGGCAGCTTGCCCACAAATATCATCCTGATAAACATTCTGGCGATAAGGCTGCTGAGGAGCATTTTAAGGAGATAAATGCCGCTTACGAGGTTTTGAAAGACCCTGATAAGAGGGCGCAGTATGACAGATTCGGATATGCGGAGACAGGGGCGGGCTTTGGGCCAGGGGCCGGGTTTGGCGCTGATTTTCAGGATTTATTCGGCGATGTGTTTGGGGATTTTTTTGGCGCAGGCAGAAGACGCGCAAGGGGGCAGCGCGGCGCGGATTTTAGATATGATCTGGAGGTTACCTTTGAAGAGGCGGCCTTTGGCGCAGAAAAAAAGATAAAGATTCCTAAGACAGCCAAATGTCAGAAATGCAATGGAAGCGGCGCAAAGAATGGAACATCTCCCGCACAATGTCCAACCTGCCATGGAAGGGGGCAGGTCAGCTACCAGCAGGGCTTCTTCAGTATATCCCGCCCATGTTCCCACTGCAGGGGTGAAGGGACTATCATAAAAGATCCCTGCGCTGAATGCAGCGGCATAGGCAGGATAAGGGAGATAAAAAGTCTCAACGTAAAGGTTCCACCCGGAGTTGAAACAGACACAAGGCTTAGGTTTTCTGCTGAGGGGGAGGGGGGTATCCACGGAGGGCCTCCTGGTGACCTCTATATAATCATAAGCGTCAAACCTCATCCCATATTCCAGAGACAGAATGATGATATAATATGCGAGGTTCCAATAAGTTTTCCTCAGGCGTCGCTTAGCTGTGATATAGATGTTCCAACACTTGAGGGAAGCGTCAAGCTCAAGATCCCTGCCGGAACCCAGTCAGGGAAGATATTCAGACTTAAGAACAAGGGCATAGCCTCGCTTCATACAGGCCAAAGGGGAGACCAGAATGTAATTATAAAGGTAGAAACCCCGGCAAGGCTTACATCCCGGCAAAAAGAACTTATGGAAGAGTTTGCCAGAATAAGCGGGGAAGAGACAAATCCAATAAAAAAGAATTTTTTGGAAAAGGTAAGAAACCTGTTTGAATGAAGGATAAACCAGAAATCAGGAGTCAGGAGTCAGCAGTTACAAGTCACAAGTCACAAGTCACAAGCAGAACACTGGTGACCTGGTGTAAGAAGCTTTTATTCTGTATTCTGTTATTTTCTAATACAGCCTTTGCGTTGGAATCATCGTCCCCCGCCACTGCTCAACCGGTGTCCATCGCAAGGATTGGCGTCATTCTGCCTTTGAGCGGAAAGTATGCCGCATTTGGGGAGCAGGCATTAAAAGGAATATTGCTTGCAGCAGGCATATTTGAAACAAAGGGACAAGAGGGCAAGGGGGCAAGGGGACAAGATAATATCCAAACCGCGAATGTGGAAATAATTATCAAAGATACCAGAGACGATCCGATTGCATCGGCAAAGGCTGTGGAAGATATTGCCTTAAATGAAAATGTTGTCGGCATAATAGGCCCTCTTTTAAGCATAACCTCAAGGGATGCCGCCGGAAAGGCGCAGGAATTAAAAGTTCCAATAATTGTTCTATCGCAGAAGGAAGGCATTACCAATGCAGGCGATTATATATTTAGAAATTTTTTATTGCCGTCCGAACAGGCAAAGGCCATTGCTCTTTATGCCATAAACAAATTAGACTGTAAGAAGTTTGCCGTGCTTTATCCTAACAGCCCCTACGGGACAGAACTTGCCAATCTCTTTAAAGAGGAGGTTAAGAAAGGCAAGGGTGAGATAGTGGCTGAGGAGCAATATAAAGAGGGGCAGACATATTTTGGCAAAGAGGTAGTGCGGCTGTTTAAAATAAAGGAGACTGAAAAAAAGGAGGGCAGAAGGAGCATAAAGACATTTGAAGCAACTGTGGCAGCGGACGCGCTTTATATACCGGACTATTTTGATACTATCGGCCTCATAGCCCCTCATCTCGCATATTATAACATCAAAGATATTAAACTCCTTGGATCTAACGGATGGAACTCTCCAAAACTTATAGAACTGGCAGGTAAATATGTGGAAGGCGCAGTCTTTACAGATGGTTTCTTTGCAGGCAGTAAAAGGGAGACTACCTTGCAGTTTGTGAATAATTTTAGAGATCTCTACGGCACAGAGCCGGGCATTATTGAGGCGCAGGCCTATGACGCGGCAAGAATGATGATAGAGGCCGCCATAAAAAGTCAGGGGTCAGAAGTCGGAAGTCGGAAGGAAGAGATACGGGCAATCCTTGCCGATTTAAAAAACCTTCCCGGCGCGACAGGCAATATTGCCTTTGATAGGGACAGAGAGGCGGTAAAGGATCTTTTTATGCTTGAGGTCAGGAAAGGGAAGATAGTGGAGGTGAAGGATTAAATTTTATTTATGCCAAAACTTACCCATATAGATAAAAAAGGCAAGGCAAAGATGGTTGATGTGACTGCTAAAGATATAACTGAGCGTGAGGCGGTTGCAAAGGGGAGTGTCTTTATGCAGCAAGGCACATTGGAAGTTGTTCTGGCAAACGAGATTAAAAAGGGGGATGTCCTTGGTGTTGCAATGATTGCCGGCATTATGGCAGCGAAAAGGACAGGTGAGATAATACCCCTGTGCCATCCCCTGAATATAACCTCTGTAGACATATCATTTGAACCGGTACGAGACAAAAAATGTATTGATATAACTGCAACTGTGAAGGTTTCCAGCCAAACAGGTGTGGAAATGGAGGCATTGACAGCAGTTTCAGTTGCTGCCTTGACTATATATGACATGTGCAAGGCTATCGATAAAGGTATGACTATCTCCAACATACGGCTCATGAAAAAGACAGGCGGCAAGAGCGGGACTTATGTAAGAACAGGCGATAGGTCATAGGCAATAGGCTATGGGTTATGACTTTTTCCTATCACCTATTGCCTATCGCCCCTTGCCTGTTTTTATATTTACATCATCTCATGTTTTGGGTATAATTTGCCGTTATGGAAAAAGAAAAAAAGGAATTCTTCAGAAATCTGCTTAATCAAAAACTGGAGGAACTGCTTACAGTGGCCGGAAAGGCTGTAGTGGAGATGAGCAGCACAAAGGAAGAGGCCTTTCCTGATCCGACTGACAGGGCATCCCTTGAAACAGACAGGAATTTTCTGCTGCGGGTCAAGGACAGGGAACGAAGGCTTATAGCAAAGATACAGGAGGCGCTGAAGAGTATAGATAACGGCGCTTATGGAATATGCGAAATATGCGGCGAGGGAATATCAGAAAAAAGACTTGAGGCAAGGCCTGTTACAACATCCTGCATAAAATGTAAGGAGGAGGAAGAGGCGCAGGAGAAGTTGAGAAAGGGAGTATAGCGACTATGCCGGAACTTAGAAAAGACCCCATAATCGGAAGATGGGTAATTATTTCAACGGAAAGAGGGAAAAGGCCTTCAGAATTCCTGGTTCAGCACCCCCCTACTAAAGACGGCTTCTGCCCGTTCTGCCCAGGAAATGAAGATAAAACCCCGCAGGAGATACTGGCCTACAGGCCGGATGATTCCAAACCTAATACGACCGGCTGGAACCTCAGGGTTGTGCCGAATAAATATCCTGCCCTCCGCATAGAAGGGGGTATTGACAGAGAAGGCGACGGCGTGTATGACAAGATGAACGGCGTGGGGGCGCACGAGGTAATAATTGAGTCAACCAATCACAAGGATACCTTATCCAGCATATCAGAAAAACAGTTTGAGGATGTCCTGTGGGCATACAGAGACAGGATAATAGACCTTAAAAAAGACCCCAGATTTCGTTATATCCTTATATTCAAAAATTATGGCGAGGCCGCAGGCGCCTCGCTTGAACACCCCCATTCACAGCTTATAGCGCTGCCCATCATTCCTAAAAGGGTTGTAGAGGAATTAGACGGCTCGCTTGAGTATTACAATTACAAGGAAAGATGCATATTTTGCGATATTATCCGTCAGGAGATAATGCAGGGGGTGCGCATAGTGGCTGAAAATCAGGATTTTATCGCAGTAACCCCGTATGCGCCAAAGGCTGCATTTGAGATATGGATACTTCCGAAGAAGCATGAGTCTGCCTTTGAAAACGGCCAGAGACATGAATACGAAAACCTTGCCAAACTCTTTTCCAATATATTAAAAAGAATGGACAAGGTCCTTAATTCTCCGCCCTATAATTTTATACTCCACACATCGCCTTTAAAAGACGGAAATAGCCAGCATTATCATTGGCACTTTGAGATAATGCCGACATTAGTCAAGGTTGCAGGCTTTGAGTGGGGCTCTGGTTTTTACATAAATCCGACTCCGCCGGAAGAGGCGGCAAAGTTCTTACGGGAAGCAAAGGTATAGATGGGTTACGATATTCTTGTAAAGGTGATAGAATTGACTGATTCTGAAGAGGCCCTTGAAAAAAGGCTTGAGGGTGTTGCCAGACTTCTATCAGGGTCTTTTGCCTTTGATCAGTGCGCTATATATTTATTTGACCAGGATAAAAAAATTTTAAATCTTGCCGTAACAGCCGGGGACAAACGATCCGCCGGGGGCGGATGCCAGAAGGCATACAAAGAAAACGAAGGCTTTCCTGGTTTGGCCATTAAGAAAGGGAGACCTGTATTTGCAAGCAGGTCTAAACCAGCGAAAGGATTATGGCAGAAGGTTCCTGACAAAGGCGCGAATGGCTTTGCCACCATAGCCTGCTGCCCGATAAAGGACGATCTACTTTATGGCGTCCTGTATCTTAAAAACAAAAGGGAGAAGACTCTATCGCCTATACAAAAAAAGCTCTTTTCTGTAATTGCGCTTCAACTTGCCACGGCTATTAAGCATTACGAGTATATTGTCAATTTAACGGATGCCAATACAAGGATGAAGGATATGCAGGCAAGGTTAGTCCATGCAGAAAAACTGCTTGCCTTGGGCGAGATGGCCGCAACCCTTGCCCATGAAATAAGAAACCCGCTTATGTCCATCGGTGGTTTTGCAAAAAGGCTGCATCAGCAGACTATCCTTGATCCTTCTCATGTTATATACGTAGAGAGAATTGTAAAAGAGGTTGAAAGACTTGAAAAACTTATGGATGGGATAGTCCATTTTTCAAGTAAAAGCGGCTACGAGTTTTTATCTGAAGACATAAACAAGATTATGGAAGAGGTTATCCAATTTTTTGAAGACGATTTCAGGAGAAACAGAATAGATGTCATTAAAGACCTTTCTCTTGATATGCCGATGGTAAAGGTTGACCGTCAGCAGGTAAAATTGGCTTTTAATAATCTCATGGCCAATGCTATTCAGGCAATGGGAGACGGCGGGACGCTTACCATAAAAACCAGGCATAAAGACAAATGGATAGTAACAGAGGTGAGCGATACAGGCGGCGGCATTGCCCCTGAAATAATGGGGAATATATTTAACCCGTTTTACACCACTAAAGAAACAGGCACAGGTCTTGGCCTTGCCATAACACATTCCATTATAACAAATCATAAAGGCATTATAGAGGTTAACAATAACATGGGGATAGGGGTTACCTTTACAATAAAACTGCCTGTCGCAATAACCGGTAAACTGTTAACTGGATTAAAAAGGAGGACACTATGAATGAAAAGATCCTTGTAGTAGATGATGAGGAAGGAATAAGGCTTTTATACAAGGAAGAACTTATGGACGAAGGGCTGGATGTGCATCTGGCAGCATCAGGAGAAGAGGCCCTTGCCAAACTTGAGAAGGATAAATTTGACCTCGTAGTCCTTGATATAAAGATGCCCGGAATGGACGGCATAGAGGTGCTCCGAAGGATAAAGGAAAAATGGAAAAACCTTCCAGTAATCTTATCTACTGCCTATCATCACTATAAACAGGAATTCGGCACATGGGCGTCCGATGCATATGTAGTAAAATCATCTGACCTGAAGGAATTAAAAACAACCATTAAGGACATACTTAATACAGGCAAGAGATGATACTCGTTACCGGCGCAACAGGTTTTGTCGGCACGAACCTCCTTAAAGAGATGCTTAAGCAGGGGCTTCAGGCAAGATGCCTTGTAAGAAGCCTTTCAAAGGCAGAGGGTGTAAAACAACCTGGGGTAGAACTTGTAAAAGGAGATGTGACTGACAGAGATTCTCTAACAAAGGCGCTTGAAGACGGCAAGGTGGCAACAGCAGTTCATCTCGTTGGGATATTGAGAGAGACAGGGAGGGCAACCTTTAAGGCAATCCATACCGAAGGCACACGAAATATGGTGGAGGCCTGCAAAGAAAAAAGTATAAAACGTTTTGTTTATATAAGCGCCCTTGGCACAAGAGAGAATGCGAGAAGCCAGTACCATAAGACAAAGTGGGAGGCAGAGGAGATAATAAGAGCTTCCGGCCTTGACTATACTATCTTCAGGCCGTCAGTTTTATTTGGCAAAGAAGATAAGTTTACAAACCTCTTTGCCAACCTTATTAAGGTTTCTCCATTTATCTTGGTTCCGGGAAACGGCAGGAATAAGATGCAGCCAGTCTCTGTAAAAGACCTTGCTGCGGCAATGACTGCGGCAATAAAGGGCGCGCAATCTGCAAATAAGGTCTATGAAATAGGAGGGGCTGAAAGGCTTACCTTTGATCAGATAATTGATGCAATATGCAGGGCGCTTGGAAAAACAAGGCTGAAGATTCATGCGCCAATGCCTTTTATGAGAATAGGCGCAGCAATAGCCGAAGCCATTTTACCAACGCCGCCAATCACAAGAGACCAGCTTTTAATGCTGGAAGAGGACAATGTAACGGATAATAATGCATTGGAATCAGTTTTTGGCATCAAGCCTGTAAGGTTTGAAGAAGGAATGAGGAGTTACCTGGGGGCTGGAGACTAAGGAGTTGAGGCTGGTTTTCCTAACCCCTATACCCTACCTATTCCCTGCATTTATAAACGGGGGGTTAGCTCAGTTGGGAGAGCGTCACGTTCGCAACGTGAAGGTCGCCGGTTCGATCCC
>JBBTFC010000044.1:12383-13660 GCA_038042015.1 Deltaproteobacteria bacterium | reverse complement strand
GAATGTGAATTACTGCCGCCATATGCGTTTGAGAATTTTGCCACCAAGCTAATAAATTCTTTTGATTTTTCAAGCTCTTTTAAAATGTCCAGAAAATGGTGCGGCTTAAAGGAGCCTAAAACAATAAGGCTACCCCCAACCACGGTTTCCTTAATAGTCTTTTGAACAAGTTCAGCGTAAGAAACGAATAACTTTAAAGCTTCTTCTTTAATTTTATTTTCATTGTCCATATTTAGAAAATGGGGTCAGAACCATTAAAAAGATATGTTGATGCTCAAAAATGTTCCAGATGCAAGGCGGAGCAAGGCTTCAAGCGAGGCATACTATATTCGGTATGTTGAGCGCAGAAGCCGCAGAGACAACGACGCAGATGGGCGTTTTTCAGCGTCAACTCCTTACTCCTCAAGCGTTGAAATATCCCCCGGCTCCACCCCCAACTCCTTTGCCTTCAACACCCTCCGCATAATCTTGCCGCTCCTTGTCTTGGGAAGCCATTCGGTAAACTCAATTTCAGACGGTATTGCAATCGGGCCAAGCTCTTTCCTAACCTGTTTCTTGATTGCATCCAACAATGCATCAGACGGCTCATTCCCCTGTTTCAATATCACAAATGCCTTGATTATCTCACCCTTTAATGCGTCTGGCTTTCCAATGCACGCCGCCTCTGCAACTGCCTGATGAGAGACAATAGCGCTTTCTATCTCTGCTGTGCCGAGTCTGTAGCCTGATACCTTTATAACATCATCTGCCCTTCCCATGAAAAAGAAATAGCCGTCCTCGTCCTGCCTTGCCATATCGCCTGCGAGATAGACATTGTTGATTGTCTTCCAATACTGGCTGTATCTCTCCGGGTCTTTATAGATGGTCTTCATCATTGCAGGCCACGGCCTTTTGATGGTAAGAAAACCGCCTGTGTTTGCCCCTAATGGCTTGCCGTCCCTGTCAACAATCTCAGGGACTACACCCGGAAACGGCCTTGCCGCAGAACCTGGTTTCAGCGCCATACAAGGCAGCGGCGTAATGAGTATCATGCCTGTCTCTGTCTGCCACCATGTATCCATTATGGGAAGCCTGTTTCCTGTAACCTTTCTATACCAGAGCCACGCCTCCGGATTTATCGGCTCTCCTACAGAACCAAGAATTTTAAGGCTTGAAAGGTCATGCTTCTTGGGCCATTCATCGCCGTATTTCATAAGAAGCCTTACTGCCGTTGGTGTTGTATAAAATATATTGACTTTGTATTTCTCTATCAACCCCCACCACCTGCCGGGATTAGG
>JBBTFC010000044.1:0-12283 GCA_038042015.1 Deltaproteobacteria bacterium | reverse complement strand
GCGTCTAACAACAACCACATTTGATACTGATGGGCAGTCTTTAACAGCATCATCAACAATTTTTTTTAACTGAATGCACTTTGCCCTTTGATAACCGCAGTCCGCTGTTATAACAACCTTTGATTCGGCATCGTGAATCCTGCTCTGCAGCGCCGTTGCGCTGAAGCCTGAATAGACAAGGCTGTGTACAGCGCCAATCCTTGCGCACGCAAGCATGGATATAATCTGCTCAGGTATCCTCGGCAGATAAATCGTAACCCTGTCGCCTTTCCCAACACCGAGGGAGTTGAGCATATTAGCCGCCTTATTTACCTCCACCAATAATTCATTGTATGTAATAACCCTTTCAGAGCCGTCTTCTCCGACCCAGATTATCGCTGCCTTATTCCGCCTCCATGTCTTTACATGCCGGTCGAGACAGTTGTATGTAATATTACACCTTGCGCCGACAAACCATGACGCCCCACCCATCCATGGCTGCTCCCATTTCAAAACCTTTTTCCACGGAAGAAACCATTCAAGTTCTTTTGCTATTTCACCCCAGAAACCCTCCGGGTCTTCAAGCGCGTGTTTATAGGTCTTTTCATAGTCCTTAACCCATGCCTTTTCTATAATCTCTTTTGAAGGCTTAAATACCTCTTCAACCTTCAGCATACTCTCAACATGTTCGTCCGCCATAAGAACCTCCTATATTTATTCCCCCCCTCACCCCCAACCCTCTCCTTCTTGATTTGATTTTGCTTACTGTTATAGCATATCTTATGTTTGCTTTGTATATGCTTTTTGCTTTTAGTAAATGCGTATTATCAGTTGCAATAATCTCAAAAATTGGTTAAGAATTATTGTTATGTCCGACAAAAAAATATTCGGCTTTCCAAAGAATGTCTTTGCAGCAGGGCTTGTAAGCCTTTTCATGGATATATCATCTGAGATGATTTATCCCATCCTCCCCATATTCCTCACAACCGTCCTCGGCGCAAGCAAGTCAACCATAGGCATTATAGAAGGGATTGCGGAATCAACAGCGAGCATATTGAAGATATTTTCAGGCTGGCTTTCGGACAGGCTTGGCAAGAGAAAACTCCTCATGACTATCGGATACGGCGTCTCTGTTCTGAGCAGACCCATAATGGCAACTGCCGGAAACTGGACAGATGTGCTCGCAGCCAGATTTGTTGACAGGTTCGGCAAAGGCGTCCGCACTGCGCCGAGGGATGCAATAATAGCCGACTCTGTAGAAAACAACAACCTCGGCAAGGCGTTTGGATTTCACAGGTCAATGGACACCCTTGGCGCGGTAATAGGCCCCGGCATCGCATTCTTTGTCCTTGCCATGTTTATGAATAACTTCAGGCTGGTGTTTTGGCTTTCTTTAATACCGGGCATAATCGCTGTTTGTCTGATAATATTTTTTATAACTGAGAAAAGGCATGTGAGAGAAGGAGCAAAACTTCCAAAACTTACATTCAAAAACTTTAACGGCGATTTCAGGCGCTATATCCTTGTAATAACCGTCTTCTCCATCGGTAATTCAAGCGATGCGTTTTTGATACTCAGGGCTGGGAGCCTGGGCATTCCAAAGGAATTTATCCCTGTAGTTTATCTTGCTTTCAACCTGATATATTCCATATCTTCAATGCCGATGGGAATTCTGGCGGATAAAATAGGGACAAGAAAGATGGTGGCCTTCAGTTTTATATTTTATTCAGCCGTTTATGCGGGGCTCGCCTTTGCAACAGGCAAACTGCATATAATAGCCCTGTTCATTTTATATGGCCTGTTCAAGGGGATGAGCGAAGGCACGCAGAGGGCGTATCTGGCGAGTATTGCGCCGCCTGAAAGAAAGGCGACTGCATTCGGCATTTATCACATGGCAGTAGGCATCGCCCTTCTGCCTGCAAGTATTGTTGCAGGGGCTTTATGGGATAAGATTGGGCCTGAGGCTGCATTCCTTTACGGAACGGTGACGGGCTTGCTTGCTTTTATCCTGTTTAGCATGAGGAAAAAATAAGCGCTTGGGTTACACCCCTCCCCTCGCATTTTCCAGCATTTCCCTTGCATGCTCCCTTGTCCTGTCTGTTATCTTTACGCCGCCGAGCATGCGGGAAAGCTCAACAATCCTATCATCTCCTTTGAGCTCCTTGACTTCAGCAACCGTCCTTCCTCCGCGCACCTCTTTTGTAACAGAATAATGTGTATCTGCATATGCAGCAATCTGAGGCAGATGGGTAATACAAAGCACCTGGTGGTTTTTTGAAACCTCTTTTAATTTTTTTCCCACAACCTCTGCTGTGCCGCCGCCTATGCCGGCATCCACCTCGTCAAATATCAGGACAGGTATTTTTCCGGTTGCAGCGATCCTTTTTATTGCAAGCATAATCCTTGAAAGCTCTCCGCCTGACGCGATCTTTGCAAGGGGTTTCGGCTCTTCGCCAACATTAGGGGATATAAAAAATTCAAGCCTGTCCATGCCGTTTTCGCCCAGATTAAAGTTGCCGGCCTCAAAAGCATCCTTCTTTATCCTGACCTCAAATACTGTTTTTTTCATGCCGAGGTCAGAGAGTTCTTGCTCCATCTTTTTCTTTAATATCCTGCCTGCGTCAATTCTTTTGCCCGACAGTTTTTTCGCAAGGGCAGCCGCCTTGTCCCTTGAGCTGTCTATGACCTTTTTCAGTTCCGCTATCTTCTCATCGTGATGTATAATGCTGTCCAATTCCTTATCTATCTCTTTCTTCTTTTGAAGGATGAGTTCAATGGTCTGTCCGTACTTTTTTTTAAGTTTGTTTATAGCGTCAAGTCTGTTATCCGCCTCTTCAAGCCTGCCGGGCTCAAAGCTCATTTCCTGGCTGTAATCCCTCAAAAATGATGCGGCATCCTCAATCTGACAGACAGCGGTCTCAAGGGTTTGCAGGGTCGGTTTAAGCCTTTCATCAATCCTTGACACATCCTTTAATCTGTTCAGCACATGGCCGATCCTCTCTAACACGGAGCCGCCTGATGCGTATAAAATATCATGGCCGCTGTGGGCTGCATCAAAGAGTTTTTCAACGTTTGCAAGTATTTCTTTTTCTTTTTTGAGTTCCGCATCCTCTCCTGTTTTAAGTCCTGCCGCCTCTATCTCTCTTGACTGAAAACTCAAAAAATCCTGCCTTTCAACAAGCTTCTCATTATCTGCCATAAGACTATCCAATTCTTTTTTGATTGAGACATATTCCATATAAGCATTGATATATTCTTGTCTGAGAGGCATGAGGCCGCCAAAATTATCCAGAATATCAATATGCTCTTCCGGTCTTGTTAAAGACTGGTGGTCATGCTGGCCGTATATATCTATGATGCGGCTTCCTATCTCCTGCAAAAGTGTCAGGTTTGCCATGCTGTTGTTTATAAACGCCCTGTTCTTGCCTGAGCGGGATATGACGCGTTTTATTATAATATTTTCTTCATTTGGAAGCCCTGTTGTTTCCATCAGCCCTGCTATATCTTTAAGTGATGACATATCAAACATTGCCTCCACAACCGCCTCGTCCTTTGACGACCTTATATCATCGAGAGATGCCCTGTCTCCGAGGATAAGTTTAACCGCATCAACTATTATTGACTTGCCAGCGCCTGTCTCGCCTGTAAGGATATTCAGCCCCTTGCCAAACGAAATCTCCAGATTATCAATGATGGCAAAGTCTTTTATGTTGAGTTGTAATAACATCCACCTACTTCCCTCCCCACATCAGCCTTTCCCTCAAAATATCAAAATAGCTCTTGCCGGGGCATTTTACAAGATAGGTGCTTGCCTCAGCCCTCTTTACCTCCACAACATCCCCTCCTTTGAGAGGAAGGTCAACCTGGCCGTCCATCGTCAGAAGGACATTGCCCTGGTCAGCCTTGAGCAGTATCTCAACGGTCATCCAGTCGGGTATAACAACAGACCGGTTGGTCAGTGTAAACGGACATATCGGAGCCACAATAATAGAGTGGATGGTGGGATAAAGGATTGGCCCGCCTGCTGAAAGAGAATATCCGGTTGAACCGGTCGGTGTGGCGACAATAATGCCGTCTGCCCTGTAGGTTGTAACATATTCCTTATCTATTCTGGCCTCAATGCTTATAAGCCTTGCCAACTGGCTCTTGATGACCACATCATTCAGAACAGTATATTTTGACGCCTTTCCACCTTCCCTGTGTATCTCTATATTAAGCATCATCCTCTCTTCTGTCTCAAAGTCATCCCTTATAACCCTTTCCAGCACAGGATAAATCTCTTTCATTGTAATGGCTGTAAGAAAACCAAGGCCTCCAAGATTCACCCCAAGTATTGGAATCTTTTTCTCTCCGATTAACCTCGCTGTGTAGAGCATTGTCCCGTCTCCGCCCAGAACCACCATAAGTTCCACAAGCCCCGGGAGTTCCGTTCTGGAATAGCTTTTTGACCAGTTCAGTCTGCCGCCAAGTTCGGTATCCAGATAAACTTCCATACCCCGCTCAATAAGCCACTTTATAACATCCTGGCTTACCTTGACAGCCTCCGGTTTAGTGAGCTTTGCAATAACAGCTATTCTTTTCATTTTCTCTCCTTTGTAATTGTGATTACGGAAATATAATTAAGAATTACGAATCTCTAAAATATAATCTGCTATTTACCACAAAAGACCGCATTATTCCAAATAAATTTTATTAAAAAGATTTGACTTTAACCGCTACTTGGATTAACCTTTTTGCCGAAAGGAGATTTTTTTGAAAGGCGTTACCTACAAAAAGTCAGGGGTAAATATAGACGAGGGCGAAAGACTTGTTAAGCTTATAAAACCTATTGCCGGAAAGACCTCAAGACAGGAGGTCATGGCAGGCATCGGCGGCTTTGCCGCGCTCTTTAAATTAAACCTGAAAAGATACAAAAACCCTGTGCTTGTCTCGTCAACAGACGGAGTTGGGACAAAACTTAAGATTGCCTTTATGATGAAGAGGCACGATACTGTCGGCATTGACCTTGTCGCAATGGGCGTAAACGACATAATAGTAAGCGGCGCAGAGCCGCTTTTCTTTTTGGATTATTTTGCAACAGGAAGGCTTGACGCAAAGACCGCTGCCGAAGTCATAAAAGGCATTGCAAAGGGGTGCATGGAGGCTGGATGCGCGCTGGTCGGCGGCGAAACAGCGGAGATGCCAGGTTTCTACAAAGACGGAGAATATGACCTTGCCGGATTTGCAGTCGGGATAGCTGATAAAGAAAAAATCATAGACGGCAAAAAAATAAAACCAGGAGATAAGATTATAGGACTTGCCTCGAGCGGCCTGCACAGCAACGGCTACTCTTTGGCAAGAAAGGTTATCTTCGGGAAATTAAAACTGAATTTAAAAAGCAGGATAAAAGGCCTTGGAAAAAGCGTAGGCGATGAACTCCTCACGCCTACAAAGATATATGTTAAGACTGTAACTGCGTTAAAGAAAGAATTTAATATAAAGGGCATAGCCCACATCACAGGCGGCGGACTTATTGAAAATGTGCCAAGGATACTGCCGGGTATCTGCAAGGCAACAATCTTCAAAGACAGATGGCGTATCCCATCTATATTTCAAATCATACAAAGGGCAGGCAGGATAGAAGAAACGGAGATGTTCCGCACATTCAACTGCGGCATAGGCATGGTGATAATTATGGCCGGCAAAGATGCAGACAATGCCATAAAGAGATTGAAGGCAATAAAAGAGACGGCATTTTTAATAGGCAATATAGAAAAAAGAAGCCCTAAAGAGGATCCTATTGTAATCCTATGATCAATCTCGGCGTACTTGTTTCAGGCAGCGGCACGAACCTTCAGGCAATAATAGACGAGGTTAGCGCAAGGAGGCTCTCTGCCGCAGTAAAGGTCGTAATAAGCAATAAACCAGACGCCAAGGCGATTGAGCGCGCCAAGAAATATCATATCCCCTCATTTATCGTTCAGGAAAACCGGTTCTCCTCCAAAGAAGATTATGATACTCACCTTGTGGAAATACTCAAGGCAAATTCGGTGGACCTTGTTATTCTGGCAGGGTTTATGAGGCTTTTAACCCCAGTCTTCATCCGGGCATTCCCGATGCGGATTATGAATATCCACCCAGCGCTCCTCCCTTCTTTTCCCGGGCTCAATGTCCAGAAAAAGGCGCTGGAATACGGCGTAAAATTTTCAGGATGCACAGTTCATTTTGTTGATGAAGCCGTTGATACAGGCCCGATTATCATCCAGGCTGCTGTGCCTGTCTATGATAATGACACAGAGGAGACTCTTGCCAAAAGGATTCTAAAAGAAGAGCATAGAATATATCCGCAGGCGATACAATTTTTTGCAGAAGGAAGGATTGAGGTAAAAGGAAGAAAGGTTATTGTCAGAGACCAGCCAAAGATAGAATGAACCCAGAAAACCGCCCGATACTAATCAGCGCATGTCTTATTGGAATAAACTGCCGGTATGACGGAACAAATGCCTTAAATAAAAAACTAATCAAAAGATATGCAAAAGAATGCTTAATCCCGGTATGCCCTGAACAGCTTGGCGGTCTTCCAACGTCAAGGACTGAGGCTGAAATCCGGGGAAAAGATGTAATAGACAAAAGCGGAAGGGTCGTAACAAAGGAGTTTAAAAAAGGGGCAAAAGAGGTTTTAAAGATTGCGAAACTCTTCGGCGCGAAAAAGGCTGTGCTTAAAGAAAAAAGCCCATCCTGCGGGGTAAAGCTTATCTATAAAAATGGGAAACTTGTAAAAGGACAGGGCATAACAACAAGGCTGCTAAAGGATAACGGTATTGAAGTTGAAGGGGCGGAGTTATTTTCCCATTGCTTTTTTTAAAGAGATTAGATAAGATTTTTAGCAGTAATATTACCAAATTTTAAGGAGGTTTAAAATGGGTGAATGTGGAAGCTGTTCTACAGGCGCTGGGCCTTTTTCTCTGGGCAGGGAGTTGGTTGAATTTGTGTATAATGCCCACGGAGGGGGTGTAAGAAAGGCTGAAATCCCGAACAACGGGCTTAAAACAAAATGTCAGGGATGCGGGGAGAGTTTTGTGCTGCGCACATTTGTGGGCAAATGTCCGAAATGCGGCGGCATACATGCGGTATCACCTCCAAGGTGCGATGATGCGGCAAATATCCAGTTTGCCGGGAAGGGTGTTACACTGCCGGATGTGTAAGAGAATACAGGTGTTAGGTCATGTAACCCATAGCCTAACACCTATCTTTTTTTATAACTGCAATCTATACCAGTAAAATTTAAAGAATTCTCCTGCCAATAGAACAGGTCCCCTGCCTCTCCACCACATCTTTTCGTCAAAATTGGGTGTTGCAACAGGATAGAGATAGAGTCTTATTTCTCCAGGAAGGATTCGGCTGAAGGTATATGACGCCCTTTTCATGTGGTAGAATGAGGTGATGAGGATTATTGACTTTATGCCCTTGGTTTCTATAATCTTCTTTATCTCCACGGCATTTTCGTATGTGCTTGTAGAGCCTTTTTCCAATATAATGTTTGCCTTACCCTGGACTAAATCCTTTTGAAAAAATATGGACTCAAGGGTTGCGTCTTTAGCTGCGCCGGCAAGGATAAGATGCATAGCCTTTCCGCCTGCAAAAAGCTCAAAACCTTTATCAACCCTTCCCAGTCCGCCTGTAAGCACAACTATGACATCAGCTCTGTCGTTTTCTGCCTTATAACTGCCGGCGTTTTTGGCAAAATCAATGTACAAGAATAATAGCGCCATCAGAATGGAAACGGAGGTAAGGAAAATAATATTTCTGGCTGTTATCTTCATAAACCCATAAATCCCTTGCAATCAATTATAAGGTATGCTATAAATTTATGCTCTATTATTTTACGGAGGTTATAGATATGTCAATGGTTTGTGAAATATGCGGCAAAGGCCCTGATTTCGGCAACAACGTAAGCCATGCAAATAATAAGACCAAAAGGCGCAGAAACCCAAATCTTCAGACAGTAAAAGCTGTCTCAAAGGGACAGGCGCGAAGGATCCGCGTCTGCACCAGATGCATAAGGTCAGGGGCTGTAACAAAGGCAGCATAAATACAGTGACCAGTGGTCAGTGAACAGTTACCGCTTCATTCTTGCTGGCCACTGGTCACTGTCCACTCATCACTTTAACCACTGCCACTGCATCAATCTCCACATCAGCGCCCTTGGGAAGATTGCTGACCTCCACTGTAGCCCTTGCCGGAAAAAGATTTGTAAAAAACTCGCCATATGCCCGGTTCATATCGCCGAACTTTTTTAAATCTCTCAGATATACTGTTGTTTTTACCACATCCTCAAGACCTGAGCCGCCGGCCTCAAGGATATTTTTTATATTTTTTATAACCCGCATGGTTTGCTCTGCGATATCCCCTTTTACAAGGTCGTTTGTATCAGGGTCAATGGGTATCTGGCCAGAGACAAAGATAAACCCGTTTGCCTTTACAGCCTGAGAATAAGGCCCTATTGCCTTAGGCGCCCTGTCTGTATTTACAATCTCCTTCATAGGTTTTGCAGTTCATCCACTCCCAGCACATTTATCTGGCTCATATCCCTTCCCGGAAAAAAGGACTTGAGATGCTGAAGCACAACTTGTTTGGGGGCAAAGCTTGCAAGAAACACATCAAGCTTCTTATTGGACAATCTTCTGATCATCTCAAGAAATTCAAGCTGGTGCTCCTTTCTTTTGATATAGACCTTAACCTTGACTTCGTAAACCTCGCCATGCTGCGCTGCCTCGTCCCATACGCCGGCATCGATCTTCTGCCCTTCAGCCTTTGTCCTGTTTATGCGGCTGTCCCAACCGTCTATGACAACAAAACATTCCCTTTCAACCTTGACATCAGGCCTTGAGGCATATCTTTCCTTTATCCTATGATAGATATACGATTCAGGTATCACGCTTCTGTGCTTGCCAAGTTTATCCCAACCCTCGTATGTCTGAACAAAACCGGAGTAAAGAGAAAAAAGATGCTTAAAAAATGTAATATACGCAGGATCATGGTCGAGGCTCTTCCGTTTTATCCATGCCTTGACCTTTTCAGGAAGGTGTTTTACATCAGGGAGGTTAATAAGGTCTTCTTCTTTGTAGCAAAAACATATTAGGGACGCATAGTTGTAAAAGTCCTGTTTTCGCTTATCCAGAAGGATGGAAATAATCGCCTTTATATCAGGGTCATCCTCCATGGCCTCTATGTATCTCAAAGACCTTTCATCCACAGGAAAGTCAACATTCAATTCTTACCCCTCCCTTGAGACAGGGAATTTTGGCGCAAGGATAATAGGGCCAAAACCCATCCTGTCTGTAAGATAGGCAACGGTGGCGCTGGTATGAGGCAGACATTGATTTATAAGAAAGTTTGTATTCTCCCTGTCTTTCAGCATGGCCTTTATATGAGATGCCTTCATCTCCTCTTTGAGAAAGACAAAACCAACCACGACTATCTCTATGCCGAAGGGTCCTTTGCCAGGGCCAAATGAAATTCTCTCTCTGACCGTTACAGAAAACCTGTTGTTGGATTTAAGGGGAATATCAAAGGAGTGTTTTATCTCCCGCTTCATCTCTGTATTTCCTGATTTTACCTTTACGGGCAGAATGGAATTCCTGCTTGCACATATCTTTTTTAAGAGGAAATCAATGCCCTGGACCTTCTCTTTAATGTGCAAACCTAACTCCTTGTCACTACATAAGCTTTTTTGTCTTTATCTTTCCGGCGCCTTATGCCCTCTGGCCGCTGCGCTGCGCAGGGGAAATAACCATCCTTTGTTGCCCCTGAATGAAGGTGCGCATTGAGGTTAATGCGGTGGTTGGAATATATCCTTTCGCAATAAAAAGGCGCGGCAGCAAACTCATCCCACGAAGACAGCGCATCATTAATTCCGAATCCTGCGTCCTGAATAAGACCGAGATGCCTTAAATCCTTTTCATAATAATACGGAACAGAAGAAAGCCATACAGCATACTCGTCATGATTGGAATCCTTCATATCCCGCAGCGCGGATAAAAGGTAATCGCCTGTATGCGCTATCTTTGTCAAATCCTCCAACGTTTTTATATCTATGGAATCCACAACCTTTTTTAAAAAACCGGCGCTATTTCTGAAAATGCCTGCCGCGTCTTTATTATTGGAAATGCGGGCCTTTATCCCTGCTGCCAAATCCTCATCCGACAAATCTTTTGCTGTAATACCCTCTTTTATCCCGACCTTTTCTTTTACCATTGAATTGATATGTGAAAGGTATTCCAGGCAAAAAAAACCTACCACGACCCTGGAGGCTATCTGCGCCATAATCTTCTCGGATTCCTTATCAATGTGCCAGAGGGTTGAGACTTTATCGTAGACAATATCAGACAGGCTGTGAACAAACCTCTCTTTTAGAAGTTGTTCAAGAGATTGGTTTAATCCCGGATTATTATTTTTTGCAGATGGCATGGGATTGTGAAATTTATGAGCTAACTTGATTATGGGGTAAATATTAAGATAAGAAAAGGTCATTGTCAAGCCTAAAACCATCAGCCCGATTCCTATCCGGCCGCTTCAATTATGTTAACCACACTTTCCTCCTGGCCTATTGCCATAATGTGCGCCCCGTCGCAGAAGCCCTTTAACTCTTTTACCTGTCTGGCCGCAATCTCTATGCCTTTTTCAAGCTGGTCTTTTGATTTTTCCAGCTCGTCTATCAGATGGTTTGGCACTGTTATACCGGGGACATTATTATTCAGAAAATGGGCCATCTTTGCGGATTTCAGAAGCAGTATGCCCCCTAAAATCTTTACATCATTTTTTTTGGCATATTCATAAAACTTATGAAATTTCTCCATATCATATATGGCCTGGGTCTGGAAAAACCTTGCCCCGGCCTCAATCTTTTTTTCAAACTTTATCATTTCAGGCTCCCATGGGTCGGCCTCAGGCGCAACAACTGCGCCTATAAGAAAATCTGTTCCGCCTTTTAGAGGGGTATCTTTCATATTTGTTCCATTATTAAGCTTTTTTATGACCTGAACAAGCTGAACAGAGTCTAAATCAAATACAGCTTTTGCCTCCCTGTGATCGCCAAAGGATACATGGTCGCCTGACAGGGCAAGGATATTTTTTATGCCAAGGACCCATGCGCCCAGGATATCTGACTGTATTGCAATCCTGTTTCTGTCCCTGCATGTCATCTGGAATACAGGGTCTATGCCTTCTCTAAGCAAAAGCACAGAACAGGCAAGGGAAGAAAGCCTCATTACAGCCCTCTGATTGTCTGTAACATTTGCAGCAGCTATTTTATCCTTTAAAAGCCGCGCCTTTTTAAGAAAATCAGCAGTATCAGTCCCCTTTGGCGGACATATCTCAGCCGTAATTGTGAATTTTTTTGAAGCAAGTGATTCTTTTAAAGTTTGCATTCTATTTTTTTATCCTTGATTCAACAACTAACATTTTGGGTTTTACGCTGCCTGAATAATCTTTTGGGGGGGCTATCCTTTTTAAAACATCCAATCTTCCCTGAGCCTTTAACCTTTGATAAATCATCACCCATGCGCAATTATTTTCCATATTAACTTCACACCTGCCGTTCGCCATGCCGCCGCAAGGGCCGTTTAAAAGCCCTTTAGGACACTGGGTGTGCGGGCATATACCCCCTGTCTCTCCTAAAACACACTCTCCGCAAAGGGAGCAGCCTTCAAAAAAATGACCATACCTTGTAACATTTGCAAGATATAAAGAATCAAGCGCCGGGAACACCGGTTTTCCATCACCCGCCGCGTCAGCAACCGCCTTTACACCTGCGCCGCATGCGAGCACAAGAAATGCGTCAGTATTTTCAACCGCCTCCTTATCCTCACGGAAATGTTTTTTTACAAGCATGCTATAACATGTCTCGGCGGGTATTGAGGAGCCTGTAATATATTTTCCCTCTTTTTTAAGCAGTTCAGCCATTGCCTTTACTTCCTTCTCTCCGCCTGTTTCACACTGTTCTGCGCATGAATCGCAGCCAAAGAGATAGATATTTTTTCTATCTTTGAGATATTCCAATATCTTTGAAAAACCTTTTTTCTTCGTAATAATCATTTTTTAACCTCTAACCCCTGTTTTTTCGCTGCCTCCACAGTATTATACATAAGCATAGCGATTGTCATTGGCCCGACACCTCCCGGCACAGGTGTTATAAATGACGTCCTTTTAAAGGCCTCTTCATATTCCACATCGCCTGCAAGTTTGCCGTTATCAAGGCGGTTTATGCCTACATCTATGACAACAGCCCCTTGTTTTATCCATTCCCCTTTTATCATATGCGGTT
>JBBTFC010000043.1:0-6538 GCA_038042015.1 Deltaproteobacteria bacterium | reverse complement strand
AATTATTCCTTGATAAAAATGGCTCGTTAAATCATGATGAGCTTATGTTTCATACAATTAAATAACGCCATGCTATTTTTAAAAGTTTCCTGCCCGCAAACCACAACCCAAAATATACATTGTTTTTTTATGGACACCCTCTGCCAGTAAGGGCTATGAGAAATATTACTTCTGAATCACAGTGATAGTTCCTTTCATACCAAAAACTTTATGATATATACAGTAATAGCTATATTCCCCGGGCTTATCAAAGGTAATGGAGAACTGACTTCCGGCCCTCAGATTGTTAGAACCCTTGATTGACTCGTCATCAAATGTAATCGTATGCTGGACGTGGCCGTCATTTACCCACGAAACTGTATCGCCGGCATGAATCTGGGCACTAAAGTTAGCAGTATTATCCATCCGGTCTTTTATGACTATCTTGACCTCATCAGCCATTACAGTTCCAGAATAAAATATAACAAACCACAAAGACACAAGGAATAAAATAGTTCTTCCATAAAATTTGCAGATTAGAGAATACATATCGGCGCCTCCTCTTTTATATCTGCCCGCAAACCACAACTATTCATACCTCAAACACTCTACAGGGGCCAAGAGAGACGCCTTTCTTGCGGGATAAAAGCCGAAGAATATGCCGACTAATGCGGAAAAACCAAATGCCATGAATATAGCGACAGCAGATATGGATATCTCCCAGCCGGCAAAGTATGAAATGAGCCATGAGCCGCCCATGCCGAATAAAATCCCTACGCCGCCGCCGATAACGGCCAGCACTACCGCCTCTATCAAAAACTGCATAAGTATATCCGCTCCCCTTGCGCCTACTGCCATTCGTATGCCTATCTCCCTTGTCCGTTCCGTAACCGATACCAGCATGATATTCATTATGCCTATGCCGCCGACTATCAGGGAAACAGACGCGATTGAACCGAGAAGGATTGACATTATCTTTGCCGATTGTTCAGCCGTTGCCAGCATCTCTGTAAGATTGCGGACAGTGAAATCATCCTCCCTGCCTGTGGGAATGTGATGCCGCTGCCGGAGGAGAGCCGCAATATTCTTTTCAGCGTCTTTAAGAACCGAAGGAGAGACCGTCTTTACCGTAATCATCCTTACCATGCCGGGAAATATTGTGCCGAAAAGTTTTTTTTGCGCTGTGCTAACAGGGATATAGACGCTGTCATCCTGATCCTGACCCATTGGCGATTGCCCCTTTCCCGATAAAACGCCGATAACCTTAAACGGTATCTTTTTTATCCTTATAATTTTTCCCAGCGGGTCTTCATCGCCAAAGAGATTTTCAACTACGATCTTGCCGACCAGCGCAACCTTTGTGGCTCCGTCAACATCCCTCTGTGTAAATATCTCGCCGGACGCGACAGGCCAATCCCTCATATCAAACAGGCTCGGCGTCGTACCGGTAATAATCGTGCTCCAGTTCTGGTTTCCGTAAACCACCTGCGCCGTGCCGGGCAGAATCGGCGCCGCATACGCCACATCCGGCGTCTCCTGCGCTATAGCCTTTGCATCGTCTGATGTGAGTGTGGGAGTTGATCCGAAACCCATTCTAAGTCCGCCGCTGGTGGCGGTTCCAGGCAGTATAATCAAAAGATTGGAGCCGATGCTTGCAATCTGTTTTGCAACCTGCTCTCTCGCGCCTGAGCCCACGGATATCATGGCTATAACCGCGGCGACGCCTATGATGATGCCGAGCATGGTAAGCCCTGAGCGCATCTTGTTGATGCTCAGGGCATTGACGGCTATTTTTACGGTTGCGATGGTATTCATAATTTAACATCCTAATGAAATTTGATAGTTACGTCAAGTTGATTTTAAAATTCGCTTGACCGATCTCAAAATTTGGGATAAAGTCCAAAAACTGCTCAATAACTGGTTAGCCCGCCATGGCGGGTTTGCTGGCTGCCAGGAGGTTAGACATGGAATTGATTGTTTGGAGTCCGTCGTTCAGCGTTGGCGTTGCGAAGCTCGATGAGCAGCACAAGAAGATCATTAATATGATCAATCTGCTACGTTCGAAGCCCGAAGTGGATGTTAGTTCTGAGACGGTGTCCGAACTGCTTACGAGGTTGACGAGGTATGCAAGCGGCCATTTCGCTACGGAAGAGCAACTTCTTGTGGAATATGGATACCCTGAGGTGGCTGCTCACAAAGAGGCCCACAATGCCTACCGCATGAAAGTCTTGGCTCTCTGTCAAGATACAATGTATCACAACGTATCGGTTCCTGAGGAGCTTCTGCGCTTCTTAGGCGACTGGTGGGTAAATCATATCCTCGGGGCCGACATGAGATACCGCTCGTTCCTCATGGAACGAGGCGTGACATGATGCCGTTGTCAGCCCAGAGAGTTAAAAGAGGATTTTAAGGGGTTTTATCGTCTTTTACTACAGTTCCGTCTTTAAAAATGATATGCCTGTCAGCATACGCTGCAATATCGGCCTCATGGGTTACCATGACAATAGTTATGCCGTTTTCTTTATTCAGTTTCTTAAATAGCATCATAATATCAACGCTGGTTTGAGAATCAAGGTTGCCGGTCGGTTCATCCGCTAAAATCAGAGAGGGATTATTGATCAATGCGCGCGCTATGGCAACCCTTTGCTGTTGTCCGCCGGACAACTGGCTGGGTCTGTGGTATTCCCTCCCCTCTAAACCGACGGAGTGTAATGCCGCCAAAGCCTTTGTTTTTCTTTCGTTTGATGTAGAATTGTTGTAGAGGAGCGGAAGTTCCACATTCTGAAGCGCGGACATGCGCTGGAGGAGATTAAAACTCTGAAACACAAAGCCTATCTTTTTATTGCGTATGGCTGCAAGATTGTCCTTGCTTAAAGTCCCCACCTCATGTCCATCCAGCATATAATTGCCGGCAGTGGGTTTGTCAAGACAGCCGATGATATTCATGAATGTGGATTTGCCTGAACCTGACGCACCCATCACTGCCACAAATTCTCCTTCATCTATGGCAAGGGAAACGCCGCTGACGGCATGAAAATCCACATTGCCCATCTTGTATATCTTTACAAGATTTTCAACCTCTATAAGCTCCGCCATAGTTATCTCATTAAGCCATGAGGAGATCTGCCGGCGCCGGCCCTGCCCGGCTGATTACTATTTTTGACAGCGGTATCGGTAATTACCTCATCCCCTTCCTTTATTTCCCCTTCCCTAATCTCCGTAAAAGCGCCGTCGCTGAGGCCTGTCTTTATTGATACCGGTTTTATTTGTTGACCGCCGACTTGCAGCCATACCTTTGAGCCTCTTTCCTGTTTGGCTGATTTATGATTGGCATATTCCTCCTGTTCCTGCGGCTTAAACCGCAAAGCGGCATTGGGGACTTTCAATACGCCATCTTTGAGCGCGGTTACGATAGACACATTGGCAGTCATGCCCGGTTTTAATTCCATGTTTTTATTGGACACCTCAATAATAACATCGTATGTGACAACATTCTGGACAATAATAGGGGCGTTGCGTATCTGTGAAACCTTTCCATTGAAAACCGATTCGGGAAAGGCGTCTACAGTAAAGCGCGCCTCCTGTCCCAACTTTACCGTTCCGATATCGGCCTCGTCAACGTTGGTATTAACCTGCATCTTTGTCAAGTCTTTGGCTATGGTAAAAAGTGTCGGGGTCTGAAACGATGCGGCCACAGTCTGGCCTATGTCAACATTTCTGGATATAACTATGCCGTCAACCGGCGATTTTATAATGGTGTAGTCAAGATTTACCTCTGCAAGCTCCAGAGCGGCCTTCTGTTGCTCCACTTGAGCTTCGGCCGATTTCACCTGAGCCTTGGCGGAAAGATAGGCCGCCTCTGCGCTGTCCCTGTCGCTTTGGCTGGCAAGACCCTCTTTGAATAATTTTGACGATCTGTCAAATTTCTGCTTTTTATCAACAAGGTCTGCATTGGATTTTTCCACATTGGCCTTTGCATTGATCAGATTCGCCCTTGCCTGATCCCGCTGCGCTGTGAAGGTTTTCTGGTCAAGCATTGATATAACCTGGCCTTTTTTCACTTCAGAATTAAAATCCGCATACAGTTCCTTTATTGTCCCTGAAACCTGGCTGCCTACCTGAACAGTAACAACGGCATTGAGTGTGCCTGTTGCAGAAATTTTTGATTCTATGGAACCAACTTCAACCTTAGCAGTTTTGTATTTTATTGTCAGATGATTTGTCTTTATCAGGAAATACCATATGCCGGAAGCAACGGCTGCAAACAGTGAAATAGCGATGATTACTTTTTTGAACATAAAGTTAGATAACCCCTCTCCTTATCTCTTAAACACCCTCTTAAATATATAATCCACATTTTTAACATGCCTTGAAATATCGAAACATGCCTCAATATCCTTTTGAGAAAGCCGCTCTGTCACTTCTTTATCTTTTAACAGCAATTCTTTAAATTCCTTCTTTTCCTTCCATGCCTTCATGGCATTACGTTGGACTATCTGGTATGCATCCTCTCTTGCAGCGCCCTTTTCTGTAAGGGCAAGTAAGACGCCTTGCGAGAATATCAGACCATTGAGTTTATTTAGATTCTCTTTCATATTTTCAGGATAGACAACAAGGTCTCTAACAAGCCCTGTCATCCGTGTCAGCATGAAGTCAACGAGGATTGTTGCATCCGGCGCAATGACCCTTTCAACAGAAGAATGGCTTATATCTCTTTCATGCCATAGCGGAATATTCTCCATGGCTGCGTTAGCATAACTTCTTACAAGCCTTGCAATGCCTGTAAGATTTTCAGACAGGATGGGATTTCTCTTATGCGGCATAGCAGATGAGCCTTTCTGCCCTTCGGTGAACGGCTCTTCTGCTTCAAGAACCTCTGTTCTCTGAAGATGCCTTATCTCCACTGCAATCTTTTCAATGGATGAGGCGATGATGGCAAGGGTTGTGAAATATTCCGCATGTCTGTCTCTCTGGATAATCTGAGTTGCAACAGGCGCAGGCTTGAGCCCGAGTTTTTTGCACACATATTCTTCAACAGACGGCGGGATATTGGCAAATGTGCCTACTGCGCCGGAAAGTTTTCCGTATGAAATTATCTCCCTTGCCCTTTCCATCCTTGCAAGGTTTCTTTTCATCTCCTCATACCATAAGGCCATTTTAAGGCCAAAGGTTATGGGCTCTGCATGGATGCCATGAGAGCGGCCAATCATCACGGTACTTTTATGCTCATAAGCCCGCTTTTTGATTACATCCATAAGCTTCTTTATATCTGTGATAATCAAATCCGCAGCCTCTTTTAAAAGCAGGGCAAGGGATGTGTCAAGGATGTCAGAAGACGTCAGCCCTCTGTGGATATATCTTGAATCAGGCCCGACAAACCCGGCAACAGAAGTAAGAAACGAGATTACGTCGTGCTTTACCGTTCTTTCAATCTCGTCAATTCTCCGAATGTTAAAATCTTATTTGGTCTTGATGTTATTCAACGCATTCTTTGGAATCTCACCAAGCTTTGCCCACGCCTCGCATGCAAGGATTTCCACCTCAAGCCATTTTTTGAATTTATTTTCCGGCTTCCATATTCTGGACATCTCTTTTCTTGAGTATCTCTCTATCATAAAAAGATCCTTTCTTTAATGCCCCATAACTGCTTCTATCATAAATATCAGAACGAAACCGGATAAAACAGATAGTATCACATTTATATTAAACTTTCTGTGGGCCTCAAGCAATAAGTCACCCACGCCTATATAAATGAATGCCCCTGCAACAAACGCAATAACAGGTTCGTGGAACGTCTCCGGGATAAAGACCGCTGTGTATGAGCCGATGGGATAGGCAATTGCCGCAAGTATAATGGGAATAAGCATTTTTCTGGTGCTGTAACCAATGTCCTTCATAAGAATAGTTGCAGTGATATCCTGCGGGATCTCATGGATAACAACAGCTACCATAATGATAAACCCGATATGAGGGTCTGTCAGATAGCCTATTGTTATAGCAACGCCATCAGTTATATTATCCAGAGCCATGCCAAATATAGAAACCATGTTTATGCTGTGCTGCTCGCATTCCATCTCTCCGCATGAATGAAGAACAGTAAGTTTTCCGATTAAATAGAATGACAGGAAACCGAGGGCGAGCACCCATGCGTCTTTTTTGAGATTTGCTTCAGGGAGAAGGTCCAGAAAGACTGTGGCAATAACAACCCCGGCAGAAACAGCGATTATGTAGCGGATGCCTTTAAAATCAATAAAAAGCGGAAGAAGGCCGGCTATGAGCGTAACAATACCGGCAAATAATCCATATAAGACATACATTTCAAGCATATATTTCAAGCATATATTTTACGCCAATACAAAATGAGACAAACTTATTATAATCAGGCTACTTAACTAACATAAACCTGTTTGATATGCAAGAAGTTACCAACTACCCCACCGGACTTTGATAATTTCATTATAAAATTCACGCATAATCTATGATTATTTCCTCTGCAAAAGATATGCCTCTATAAACTCATCTATCTTTCCATCAAGCGCTGCGTCTACATTGCCTGTTT
>JBBTFC010000042.1:13800-16145 GCA_038042015.1 Deltaproteobacteria bacterium | reverse complement strand
TGTCACCTGCATGCTCCAGCTTTGATATGTTCAAAGATTATAAGGAACGGGGCGATGTATTCAGAAGATTGGTGGAGGCGCTATAAAGGCAGGCAATAGGTGATAGGTGATGGGCAATAGAAAAACCTATGACCCATAGCCTATAACCTGTTTTTACTATGTTCAAAGTCCGTGAAATAGATAAATCCCTTATCCTTGCTATGATGGCCCTTGTGGCAATAGGCTTTACTATGGTCTATTCCACCACCTACATAATGGCTATGAAACGGTATGGCAGTGAATATTTCTTTGTAAAAAAACATCTCATATTCAGCGTATTAGGCTCTCTGTTGTTTTTTGTTGCCGCGAATATAGAGTATCATTTGTATAGAAGGCGGGCATATTTAATATTTTTTGCAAGCCTTGCCTCGCTTATTTTTCTCACATTCATCCCAAGCATTGGAAATGAGATGGGAGGCGCAAGAAGATGGATAAGGCTCGGCCCTTTGACTTTTCAGCCCTCTGAGCCTGCCAAGCTGGCCCTTATTATATACCTGTCATATTATCTTGCGGCAAAAAAGGATAAGATAAAAACCTTTTCCCTTGGCATTGCCCCGCCGATGATAATGAGCGGGCTTATTATACTTTTCATCTTAAAAGAGCCGGATTTCGGAACAGCCTTATCTCTTGGCGCAATTACAATTATCATGATGTTCATTGCAGGTGTAAGATTAAGATACCTTTTTTCCATACTTCTTCTTTCAATGCCATTTATTTATCTTATGGTTACGAAAGTCGACTATAGAATGAAACGGGTGCTTGTGTTTTTAGATCCATGGAGGGATTCAGGAGGCGCAGGGTTCCAGCTTGTGCAGTCGTTTATTGCCTTTGGCGCAGGCGGTATCTGGGGCGTCGGCCTTGGCGAGGGGAAGCAGAAACTGTTTTATCTGCCGGAGGCCCATACCGACTTTATCCTTTCTGTGGTAGGAGAAGAGCTTGGGCTTATAGGGGTTTCTGCGCTCATAATGCTTTATCTGATTGTCCTTATCTCCGGTATAAGAATCAGCTTAAAGGCAAAAGACCTTTTTGGCAAATACCTTGCCGTAGGCATTACCCTCTTAATTGTGCTTCATGCAGCAGTAAATATGGCTGTGGTACTGGCCCTTTTGCCTACAAAAGGACTTACCCTTCCGTTTATAAGCTATGGCGGAACATCTCTTGTGGTAAATATGATAGGGATGGGGATATTGTTGAATATATATAAAACAGGAGTCAGGGAGTGAAAGGCATGACTTTCACGGATTTTAGGTTGAGAATTGTATTAACAGGAGGAGGCACCGGCGGGCATCTGTTTCCTGCCCTTGCGCTGGCAGAAGAATTTAAGGCAAGGGATAAAGATTGCGAGATCCTATTTATAGGAAGCGCTGCGGGCATAGAAAAGGATGTTGTTCCAAAATATGGTTATGCTTTAGAATTTGTGGATGTAGAAGGCCTTAAAGGAAAAGGATTATATAATAAAGTATCGGCAGGATTGAAGGCAGCAAAGGCAGTTTTTGCCGCAAAGAAGATTCTTAAGCCATTCAGACCGGATGGCGTCATAGGCACGGGTGGTTATTCGTCTGGTCCGGTTGTTCTGGCAGCAAGGCTTTTGGGGATAAAGACAGCTATCCTTGAACAGAATACGATGCCAGGTTTAACCAATAGGCTTCTGGGAAGGCTTGTAGACAGGATATATGTGGCATTTGAACAAACCAAAAAAAAATTTCCAGGCGGGAGGGTAATCCTATCAGGAAATCCGGTGAGAAAAGAACTGTTAGAGACAGTGGCCAGTGGTCAGTGGTCAGCAGCCAAAGACAAGAAATTCACAATTCTCATCTTTGGCGGAAGCCAGGGGGCAAAGGCAATAAATACGGCATTTTTAGATGCGCTGGAATACCTCGCTGATATAAGAGACAGCATCAGGATTATTCATCAGACAGGGGATGCGGATTACATAACAGTAAAAGAGACTTACGAAAGAAAAGGGATTAAGGCCGATGTCTATAGGTTTATAGATGATATGGCTGAAGCATACTCTCAGGCAGACATGGTGATATGCAGGGCAGGGGCTACATCCATTGCCGAGATAACCGCTCTGGGGATTGCCTCTATACTCATACCATATCCATTTGCAGCTAATAACCATCAGGAAATAAATGCAAGATGTTTAGCTGATAAAGGGGCTGCAATCATGATGAGACAAGGCGAGATTATAGGAGATGCGCTGGCGGTTCTTATTGAGAGATTTTATAAAATCCCTGATGAATTAAAAAAGATAAGAGAAAATGCAAAAGCTCTGGGAAGGCCGAATGCGGCAAAGGAGATAG
>JBBTFC010000042.1:0-13700 GCA_038042015.1 Deltaproteobacteria bacterium | reverse complement strand
TATAAAACATATCCATTTTATAGGTATCGGCGGCAGCGGTATGAGCGGCATCGCAGAGGTGCTTTTAAACCTCGGGTATAATATTACAGGCTCTGACATGAGAGCATCGGATATTACGCGGAGATTGGAAGGCCTTGGAGCTAAAATATTTATCGGCCACAGGCCTGAATTTATAAACGGCTCAGATGTGGTTGTCTATTCGTCCGCTGTTAAAAAAGATAATCCTGAGATTGTATCGGCAAGGGGAAAGCTGATACCTGTTATCCCGAGGGCAGAGATGCTGGCAGAGCTTATGAGGATGAAATACGGCATAGCAATAGCAGGCACTCACGGTAAGACGACAACTACTTCCATGATTGCGACAATCCTCGGCTCACACGGTATGGATCCAACCGTTGTTATAGGCGGCAAGCTCAACAGTATTGGAAGCAATGCCAGACTTGGGAAAGGTGAATTCCTTGTAGCAGAGGCGGATGAGAGCGATGGCAGTTTTTTAAAGCTTTCACCGACAATTGCAGTGGTTACAAATATTGACAGAGAGCATATGGACCATTACAGGGATATGGATGAGGTAAGAGGCGCCTATCTTGCCTTTATAAATAAGATTCCATTTTATGGGTGCGCGGTTCTCTGCATGGATCACCCTAATATTCAGGGGCTTATCCCAAAGGTTACGAGAAGACATACAACATATGGTTTAACTGCCCAGGCGGATTTCAGCGCCAGAGACATGGAGATAAAGGGGGTTAAAACCTCATTTGATGTCTATCAGAGGGGTAGAAAATTGGGAAGGGTTAGTGTGAAGATTCCAGGAGAACACAATGTTTATAATTCATTGGCTGCCCTAACAGTGGCAATGGAGCTTGACATGAGTTTTGAAGATGCAAGAGATTCCCTGTCAAACTTCAGTGGTGTGGAGAGGAGATTTCAGGTTAAAGGCGAATATAACGGCATTACATTCGTTGATGACTACGGCCATCACCCTGTTGAAATAAAGGCAACCCTTAAGGCTGCAAAGGCCGGCTGGGACAACAGGGTGGTGGCAGTTTTTCAGCCTCATCGTTATTCAAGGACAAAAGACCTTTTCCATGAATTTTTATCCGCATTCAATGATGCGGACACTCTGGTGCTCACTGACATATATCCGGCAGGCGAAGAAAAAATAGAGGGGATTTCTTCAGAGGCGCTTTATAACAGCATAAAGGCGTACGGCCATAGAGATGTAGTTTATATACCGGATAAAAAAGATATACCGGATTGTTTAAATAAAATTACAAAGCCGGGGGATATAGTTATAACGTTAGGGGCAGGCAATATATGGCAGGTATCTGAGGAGATGGTAAAGACAGTGACCGGTGCAAACTCAAGAGCAGGAGGTGGATTGTAAATGTCTTTCCCCATCCCCAATTCCCACCCACAATCCCATGGTTTTAAAGGCCGCATCCTTTTTGATGTCCCAATGAAGGATTGGACATCTTTTAAGATAGGCGGGAATGCTGATGTAATGGCATTTCCAGGAGATGAGAGCGAACTTGTGGATGTCATCCGATTTGCCGCTATTAAAAGTTTTCCTGTTTTTATCCTTGGCAGGGGAACAAATCTATTGGTCAGGGATAACGGCATAAGGGGCGTTGTTATAAATCTTTCCGATGGTTTTAAAGAGATATCATGGATAGGTGATGATGAGGCATCAGTTGGCGCGGGGGTAGGGATAATTGAGCTGCTAAACCTCTGCAAGGGCAGAGGTTTAGCAGGGCTTGAGTTTGCAGCCGGTATCCCTGGGACAATAGGCGGAGCTGTTTTTATGAATGCAGGGGCATACGGCGGAGAGATAAAGGATATTGTGGAAAGAGTGGAGGCTGTTGACCTTAACGGTCAAAGGCATAGTTTTGATAAATTATCTTTGAAATTTTCATATCGGAAATGCGAACTGTCTGCAAATATGATTATTACAAAGGCGCATCTGAAATTTAAAAAAGACAACCCGGAAGAAATAAAAAACAGAATAAAGGAATTTAAGGAGAGACGTAAGACTACACAGGCAATAATTATACCCAATGCCGGCTCCATATTTAAAAACCCTCCGGGGTTTTCAGCAGGCAGGCTTATAGAGGAATCAGACTTAAAGGGCGTTAAATCCGGAGGCGCGCAGATATCAGAGGTTCATGGAAACTATATAGTCAATCTTGGCAATGCTACAGCAATGGATGTCCTTACCCTTATGGCAATGGCAAGGGATAAGGTTTTTAATGTAAAGGGCATATTGCTGGAAACGGAGATAAAGGTCGTGGGGGAAAGTTAATAAAATTGCAAATTGCAAATTTAAAATCAAAGAAGATAGGTGTTTTGATGGGCGGGATGTCTACTGAAAGGGGTATTTCGCTTAGGAGTGGTCAGGCTGTTTATGACGCCCTGATTCAAAAAGGTTACAGTGTTATAAAAATAGATGTTGGAAAGGATGTTTATGAACAACTCACAAAAGAAAAGATAGATATAGCATTTATAGCCCTTCATGGAAAATACGGCGAGGACGGTGCTATTCAGGGGTTATTAGAGATAATCGGGATTCCATATACCGGGTCAGGTGTCTTGTCAAGCGCAGTATGCGCAAATAAGGTATTGGCAAAAAAAATTTTTATGCTTAACAAAATACCAACCCCTGCATTTATGAGTTTAGGGGTTCAGGAGTTAAAAAATATGGGTGTTAAATCTTTCATGTCCGGGTTTAAAGCCCATGGCTCATCCCTTATTGTAAAGCCGAATTCGCAGGGATCTACCATCGGTGTAACCGTGGCAAAGAATAAAAGCGATCTGGCAAAGGCAGTAAAAAAGGCTTTTCGTTACGATGATACTGTAGTGATAGAGAGATTTGTAAAGGGCAGGGAATTGACTGTCGGCATATTAAACGGCAGAACATTGCCGGTTATAGAGATAAGACCGAAGAGCGGGATATACGATTTCAAGGCAAAATACACAAAGGGTATGACAGAATATATTGCCCCTGCCCCGCTTCCAAAGACGCTTGAGAAAAAGGTGAATAGTATCGCCTTGAAGGCATTCGATAGCCTTGGATGCCGCGGCGCTGTGAGGGTTGATATAATGCTTGATTATAAAAACAGGCCGTATGTGCTGGAGGTGAATACCATACCCGGCATGACCGAAATGAGCCTCCTTCCAAAGGCTGCTCTTTGCGCAGGCATAAGTTTTCCGGAGATGGTGGAAGAGATTTTGTTGGGGGCAATAAAACACCCCTCACCCTGACCCTCTCCCACAAGGGGAGAGGGTCAGGGTGAGGATGGGGTATAAAACATTTTCGAGGCAAAGGAATGGCATGATGGATTTCAAGAAAAAACCAAGAAACATCCGAAGAAAAGAGCCTTTACTGAAAAGGACAGGGCGGACGCTTAAATCAAGAGGCGCTGTCCGTATTCTCAAGGCAGGGGCATGCCTTGTTCTTGCGCTGCTCATTGTTTTTGGCTCATTGCATATATATCATGAACTTTTGAAGAGTCCGTATCTTGCGATTAAGGAAATAAAGGTCGGCGGCAACATGAGGGTATCCAGAGCGGAGATTTTAGAGCTGGCCGGCGTCAATATTGGCGATAACCTTCTTGAAATAAATATGGCTGATATTAAAAAAGGCATCAGGGTTAATCCATGGGTGTCCGAGGTAAATGTTGCAAGAAATTTTCCAGACAGGCTTAACATAGAGATAAAAGAAAGAGGGCCTGTTGCGTTTATCAATCTCGACGGCCTTTATCTTGTTGATGAAAACGGGACAATATTCAAAAAGACCTCTATGGGAGATGATATTGACCTCCCTATCATCACAGGTCTTACAAGGGGGGATATTGAGGCCGGCGGGAAGACATCTGAACTTGCGATAAAGGCGATAAATCTCATACATCTTCTGTCAAAAAATGGAATTTTTACCCATGATGAACTATCAGAAATAAATATTGACAAGACCTATGGCCTTACACTCTACACAATGCAGCAAGGGACAAGGATCGAGTTTGGAGACGGGGGTTTTACAGAGAAAATTGCAAGGCTTGAGAGGATAATGCAGTCAAGAAACGGCCTTGCAGATGTAGAGTTTATAGGTTTGAACTATAACAGGGGAGTAGTGGTAAGATTAGCCTCTTAAAAGTTACAAGATTCAAGTAGGGGAGGGGGTGATAAAAGAGAATGGCAAAGAAGGACAATATAATCGTTGGTCTTGATATTGGAACAACAAAGATATGCGCCATTGTTGGAGAGGTAAAGCAGGAGGGACTGGAGATTATAGGCATAGGCACACACCCTTCAAAGGGCTTGCGAAAAGGCGTGGTGGTAAATATAGATTCCACAGTCCAGTCTATAAGAAAAGCCGTGGAAGAGGCTGAACTTATGGCAGGGTGCGAGATAAATATGGCTTATGTCGGCATTGCAGGGGGACATATAAAGGGATTTAACAGCCACGGCGTTATAGCTGTAAAGGATAAGGAGATAACAAAGGCTGATATAGCAAGGGTTATAGAGGCTGCCCAGGCTGTAACCATCCCGACAGACAGGGAGGTTATACATATAATACCTCAGGAGTATATACTTGACCAGCAGGACTGCATCCAGGAACCGCTTGGCATGACAGGAACCAGACTTGAGGCAAAGGTTCACATAGTTACTGCGGCGGTTGCGTCAGCGCAGAATATCGTAAAGAGCGTGAATAAGGCCGGTCTTGCCGTAGCGGATATTGTCCTTCAGCAGATAGCAAGCAGCGAGGCAGTGCTGGGACAGGATGAAAAAGACCTTGGCGTTGCGCTGATTGATGTCGGAGGCGGAACCACAGATATAGCCATATACCATAATGGAACCATAAAACATACTGCGGTTATATCGCTTGGAGGGAATCAGATTACAGGGGATATTGCTGTAGGCATCAGAACGCCTGCCGAGGAGGCGGAGAAGATAAAGAAAAAGTTCGGCTGCTGCATGATATCAATGATAGATAAGAACGAAACCGTAGAGGTGCCAGGCGTTGGGGGCAGGAAACCAAGGATTGTTTCAAGGCAGATTTTAGGAGAAATTATTGAGCCAAGGGTAGAAGAGCTTTTCCAGCTTGCAAATCATGAAATAGTCAAATCAGGTTATGACAGTGTAATAGTGTCAGGCATTGTGCTTACAGGCGGAACAGCTATTATGGACGGCATGGTTGAATTGGCAGAGCAGATTTTTAATCTTCCCGTCAGAAGAGGCCTGCCAACAGGCATCGGCGGGCTTGTTGATGTTGTGCGCAGCCCGATGTATTCCACAGGCGTGGGGCTGGTTTTGTATGGCAAAAAACATTCAACAATAGCAATGTTTGAAAGGGGGGATAAACAGGTATTCAATAAACTGCTTGAGAGAATGAAAGGGTGGGTAAAGGAGTTCTTTTAATAACGATTACACCGATAAAAAAACAGATTACACAGATTCAGTAAAAAAGTGAGTTTTAATCTGTGCAATCGTATTCAAAAATCTGTGTAATCAATTTAAAAAGGAGGTATATATGATTGAATTAGCCGATAGTTTTAACAAAGGGGCAAAGATTAAGGTCATAGGAGTCGGAGGATGCGGCGGCAATGCCATCAATACAATGATAGAATGTCAGCTTGAAGGGGTGGAGTTTCTGACTGCCAATACAGACGCCCAGGCCCTTGGCCTATCAAAGGCGCCTGTAAAGATTCAATTAGGTGAAAATCTGACAAAAGGCCTTGGCGCAGGGGCAAACCCTGAGATAGGCAGAAACGCAGCCATAGAAAGCAGAGACAGGCTCATGGAGGCATTAGCTGGGGCTGATATGGTCTTTATCACGGCGGGCATGGGCGGCGGCACAGGCACAGGCGGCGCGCCTGTTGTGGCAGAAGTGGCTAAAGAGGTTGGCGCCCTCGTAGTTGCAGTTGTAACAAAACCATTTACATTTGAGGGAAAGAAGAAGATGAGACAGTCAGATGAAGGGCTAAAGGCGCTCAAGGGGGCGGTAGACACTGTTATAACCATTCCGAATCAGAGGCTCTTGTCCATCGCAGAAAAGACCACTCCCCTTCCCAATGCGTTTAAGAAGGCAGACGAGATATTGTATCAGGCTGTAAAGGGGATATCGGATGTTATAACAATCCACGGGCTTGTAAATGTGGACTTTGCCGATGTCAGAACCATAATGAGCGAGATGGGGCTTGCGCTTATGGGCTCAGGCGTTGCCCGCGGGGATAACAGGGCGGTGGAGGCGGCAAGAAAGGCCATATCCAGCCCGCTTTTGGAGGATATCTCCATTCACGGGGCAAAGGGCGTGCTTATAAATATCACCGGCTCATCTGACATAACCCTGCATGAGGTAAATGAGGCCTCAATGCTTATTCAGGAAGAGGCGCACGAGGATGCCCATATTATCTTCGGCGCAGTAATTGATGAAAAGATGGGCGAAGAGATCAGGGTTACTGTTATTGCCACAGGTTTTGGGAAAGAAGATGGTAAAATGGCATCGTCTGTAAAATACATCGCGCCGGCTGTTATTATCGGCGACATGGATATTCCAACTATTATCAGGAGAGAGAAACAAAAAAAATCAGAGGTGGGAGCAGCGGAGGTTCAAAGGCTCAGGCCCCTCGGCGGTTTCAATGCCATTGACGAGGACGCCTACGATACACCGACATTTTTGAGAAAGCAGGCGGATTAAGCAGTTCACGCTGGAAAACTTGCTCATAGATGTATTAGCAGTGAGCGGCAAGCTACAATTGTTTCGCATCCGAGCAATTTTTGAGGGTTAACCTATGCAAATATAATTTTAGATAAATATTACGGTCATCATATCTTTATCAAATCCTTCGCAAGACTATTTTGTGTAGTTTTGCCTGCCTTTGGTAATCCTATCCGCCAAACTGCTCCTCAAAAAACCTTGATTATCAAAGTATTTTAGCATATGCTTAATTCAATGTTGGGGCAGTAATGTTGATGTAAATATAAAATAAGGAGTGTGTGTTATGGGAACAATCAATGATGAATTTGCGGCAAAGATTAAATCCTTGCCGGACAGTGAAAAGATAGAACTGGTAGATTCTATTTTGATGCAGCTTGACAAACCTGACCCTGAGATTGACCGCATTTGGGCAGATGAGGCGCGAAAACGTTGGCAGGCATACAAGTCGGGGGAAATAGAAACAGTAACCTATGAGCAGGTAATGGATAAATATCGCACCAGATGAAAGTCCGTTTTTTAAAACCCGCGCAATCTGAGGTTGATGCCTGCTTTCACGATTTCCCTATGGAATCATTTACGGCATTGACTCAGAAACAATTATTGTTGTTGCGGTAGCGCATTTGCATAGGGAACCGCGATATTGGATTGACAGGATAGTTGGTCAAAAACAAGAAGAGTGAATGACCCGCCAGCAAAATGCGCAAGGACAAAAATGCCATGAAGGGTGAAATGGACAAAAGAGTGATATACGGAAGTGAGACTTTTTTAAACAAGATAACCAGAGAACATAAGATAGAAGCGATTATAAGGTCGAAAGGGAGACCGAAGAATGATGGAAATAAGAATAAATAGAACCGTCCCCTTACACCCTTATATACCCTTATACCTTACGAAAGATGAGGAATGACAAAAGCAAAGATAGAAGTCCCCATTTCTCTTATTATATAGAGATGTATTGATTTAACAAATAAATCAAAGTGCATTTTATTTCATTGGAAAGGCTGCAAATGGGCACCCAAAGTTATCCGAGAATTGAAGACGAAAAAAGCAAGTATCATGGCTATTTAGATGATTCTTACTTAGACGAACATAAACTTGTTATTAAAGACTCTGAAATTGAAAAGATAATCAAAAACGCAATCATAATGGCTAATAAAAAATCTGGAAGAACCATTCTAAACGTTCCATCTGACATGCCTGAAAAAGATGCTTCTGAACTATACAAGAAAAAAGGGAAAGAATTATTTCAATACTTTACAAAGTATTATGGCGATCCAGCTTCGAGTGCCTACGGTTGCTTACATCAGAATTATGAAAAAGTTGCTAAAGAACAGTTCAGAAATTGGACTCTTCAAAAAGAAAGAATGAATTCAGGATGGCGATATCAATTTATTGCTAAAGATGGAGCTATTAAATCAAAACGATTTGTTTCTGTATCAGACATTGGAACAGCAGAAGCAGATTTTAATGCTATTATCGGCGTAAAAAATAGTAATAAAACTGTCAGCATTTATGTTTCGGTAAAAAACAGAGTTAATACAATGGGTGGTCAAGATTGGCCCAAAGCAATTTCTGCACTGGAAGAAGTAGCAAATAAAGATAAAAATAGAACAGGCCCTTACATTTGTGTTTTTGGTATTGCAATGGATAGAGGGTTACGACTTATTAAAAAAAATTCAAAAACAAAAGCTCCGTTTTCTGTAAATACCGAACTGTGGAAATCTGATTATTTTTGGCCATTTTTTACAAATCTTTCTTATGGAAAGATTATTAGGTCTGTTCTGTCAGTTTTAATTGAACTGGGCTCCGAAACCAATAAAGATATTGATATTCCTCAAGAACTAATAACATCATTTGGTAATGAATGTAGGAAACATAAACTGCTTGATTCAGCGGGTAAGTTTAATGATGCCTATAAACTTGTAGAAATATTTTGTGAGCAAAAAAAGCATGAATAAATTGAATATTGATCATGGTGATACAAGAAAAGAATTAGCAAAATATCCGGATGGATATTTTAATTTAATTATTACATCCCCGCCATATGCAGATGCACGAAAAAACCATTATGATAGTATTAGTCCAGATAATTTTCCAGATTTCATTTTAAGTTTTCATGATCAGTTTTGGCGAGTACTCGCAGAAGACGGCTCATTTGTTTTAAATATTAAAGACAAAGTAATTGACGGCGTGAGAAATAGATACGTTTGGAAAACGATTATGGCCTTTGCTGAAAAAGGCTGGAAATGTGTAGATGATTATCTTTGGATTAAACCGAATGCAATGCCGGGTTATTGGCCGAATAGACTACGTGATGAATGGGAATATTGCTTTCATATGACAAAGAACAACAAATTCGCAATGTATCAAGATGCCGTTAAAAAACCAATGGGCGAATGGGCAGAAAAAAGATTAGCCAAATTAAATGGTAAAAGTGCAATTCGACACAACAGTGAAAACAATAGTGGCTTTGGAAGAGATTTGAGAAAATGGATTGGCAAAGATTGGGTTCTTCCGGGCAATACAGTATGTGTACCGTTAATTGGTAAAAATATGGGACATCCAGCGGTATTTCCTGTTGGATTACCTGATTTTTTTATTAAATTATTTTCTAAAGAAAATGATAACATATTAGACCCATTTGCAGGAAGTGGTTCCACTGGTTTATCTGCTTTGCGATTGAATAGAAATGTTACGTTAATTGAGACTAAAGAAGAATACATTAAGGTTATTAAAGAACGGTTACATGAATATATTATTCAATACTCAATGTTTGATTCCTCCGGTAAAGAAACGACGATGGTGAGCGAGCCGTCGCTTAACAAACCCTATAGTGTTTTAAAACATGTGCGCCGCAAAGCGGTCAATCGAAAGCCGTCTTCAAGAAAGCAAAAAGCGGTGGATACAAAGATAAAAGAGAAAAAACGAAAGACCGCCTCCTCATAAAATCTGTTGAACGGGCTTCCATCCATCAAAACACGCAGACGTGTTATTGGCAGAATTTTCGGGGTTTATATCTATGCTTTCCACAGTAAGTCCTTCCTTTATTGATAATGTCACCCCCTTATGTTGCATTGGTTACTGCATTTCAAATAAACCGGAGGTGCACTTCCCCCGAAATAATGGACACACCGAAGGGTTAGGTTATAGTAGAATCATATAACCTAAAACCGATTGAGGGACATTCCCCCTATTTTTACTGAAGACGATTTGAATCGTGCAGAAACTACGTCAATCGCTCAATTTGCAAGACGGCTTAATCAACGACATTCGGGCTTTGAGAAAAACAGCGGAAGGTATGTATTATGCTGAAACAGAAAAATAATCCAGCACTGGCAATTGAACAGACATATAAGAGCATAAAAACGATTCTCGAAAAGGCTCGTTCAAAATCCTTTAAGGCTGTGAATTCCCTCATGGTGCAGGCTTATTGGCATATAGGAAAAGTAATTGTAGAGGAGGAGCAGAAAGGGGCTGAACGAGCGGAATATGGAAAAGGTCTCATTCAGGGACTTGCTGATCGTTTGTCTTCCGAATTTGCCAAAGGCTTTGATGAAAGAAATCTCTGGTTTATACGGAGTTTTTATTTGGCATATCCAAAAGCTGTATATAAAACAAGGTAACTTTGCACTATGCGAACGGATGTAAATGTAAATGCTAACATGCTTGAGTGTTGTTTGAAAGGGACAGTGTAGATGGGATATAACGCATCCTTTGCTAAAGGCGAACATCCAATGACAGAAAAAACAACACTTTCATCGAAAATATCATCGCGGTTTGCAGGCAGAAGTTTGATGGATTTTCTTTCAGAGCGGTTCAAGTATCGTACTCCTGAGGAATGGGAGCAGATTATAAGAATTGGGAAGGTGACGGTTAACAGCAGGGAGATAAAGCCTGATCATCTGCTGAAAATATATGATATTGTCGTGTATTCCGATTTTCACCGAGAACCTCCCGCTGATCTGAATATTCAATTTATCCATGAGGAAGAAACATTTATAGTTGTGAATAAGCCTGGAAATTTGCCATCACATGCGGATGGCAACTACATCAAGAATACGTTAATCAATCGTTTGCGTGAACGCATGACAGGCAGTGGATTTAGCGGCACTATACATTTAGCGCACAGACTGGACCGTGAAACAAGCGGCATCATCATCGCTGCTAAAACGAATATTGCTCATAGGTCCCTATTGCGGCAATTTGAAGCCGGCGAAGTGGCAAAGGAGTATATTGCGGTTGTCCGCGGAGTTGTCAGAGACCCCTCGTTTGAGGTCAAGGGTTATTTGGCGCGTGATAAGGATAGCTGCATTTCGATAAAAAAGAAAGTAGTGACCGAAAACGTTGAAGGCGCGAAATATGCCGCCACTTCTTTCGAGGTTATGGAACGTTTTGCGTCGTCAACTGTGGTCAGGTGCATGCCAGTAACCGGCAGGACGAACCAGATAAGGATTCATCTGGCACACGTTGGCCATCCTCTGGTGGGCGATAAGCTCTATGGCAGGACAGACAATGAATTTCTTGAATTTATTAGAAATGTCAAGGATGGAAATTATGAACCGCTTCCATGGATGGAGGTTCCGCGGCACCTTCTTCACGCATCACGTCTTGAGATACGCCATCCTATATCTAATGAATTGGCGGTATTTGAAGCGCCCATTCCTGAGGACATGAAATTATTTATATGCAAAAACTCCAGGATAATAAAGGAGCACTTCCCGTATTAATCATGTCTTTTACTGGCCAGTCTTGGTCGGCCTGACCCGCGGGAACAAAAGGAGCGGCAGCAGAGGTTTTTTTAACAGCCTTTAGGACATTGGCAAGAAAAGAGCAGGATATTTTTCTCTCAGCAATATTAAGAGACAAAAGACTTCGTGAAGACCTGATAGACATAGCATTTCTGAAAGCCGTATAAAGGACAAAAGCAGACCATTTAGATACTTTATGAAAGAGCATGAGATAAATAAGAACTGATTTCTTTACCCCCCACCAATAACCAGTTAGCTCAAGCAACGCCCTCGCCTTTTCCTTGAAACAGCGCCTGTACCCCGTCCTCCCCCTGCCCCCTCCAGAGGGGGATAAAGAGGGGGGGAATATATCTTCTTTACCAATAATTCCAAAAGTTATATATAATAACCTCTATTAAGTAAGGAGGCTGCTTATTTCCTGGCAACTTAAAAAAAAGGCAAAAGAACTTCTCTCAAAGGAGCAGGGGACAGTTTATAAGGAATGGGGCGGCAAGGTAAGTGTATGCCTTGTATATCCCAACTCATACTTCCTGGGTATGAGCAATCTTGGTTTTCAGGCCATTTACCACCTTTTGAATAGCCTTGATTATGTTGTGTGTGAAAGGGTATTCCTGCCTGATGACAAAGATATAGCAGAGTTTGAGAGAACCGACACCCCTCTTTTTTCATTAGAATCACAAAGACCGCTTGCCGAATTTGACATTATTGCCTTTTCCATATCATTTGAAGAAGATTATCTTAATATCCTTAAAATCTTTGACCTTGCCAAAATACCTTTTTTATCATCTGCACGAAAAAGCGCACAACCATTGATTATGGCGGGCGGTGTTGCTGTATCTTTAAATCCTGAACCGATTGCGGATTTTTTTGACATATTTGCCATTGGCGAGGGCGAGGAATTTGTCGCGGAGTTTATAGATACCTTCAAAACAGCGCAACTTAAAGCAAAGACAAAAGATGGGCTTCTTGAGGCGCTCGTTCCTGTTGAAGGCGTTTATATACCAAGCTTCTACAAGATTGTGTATCAGGGGAATTTCATAAAAGAGTTTACCCCTGTCAAAGGTTCTCCGGCAAAGGTAAAAAGCAGAAAAATAAAAAGGCTTGATGCCTTTCCAGCGCCCTCTTCGCATATTCTTACAAGGGAAACAAACTTTAGTAACACTTATCTTATTGAGGTAGAGCGGGGCTGCGGAAGGGGATGCAGGTTCTGCGCAGCAGGTTTTGTTTATCTGCCGCCGAGGGAAAGGGAGCTAAACGGCTTAAAACAAGGGGTTTTAAATGGGATGGGGCTGACCCAAAAGGTTGGTTTGGTGGGTGCGGCTGTGTCTGAGTATTCAGACTTAAAGGCACTTTGCGGGGTAGTGATAGATGGCAATGGGGAACTTACGCTTTCTTCTATAAGACTTGATGCGCTGAATAAGGAGACCATTAAGCTTCTGAAACAAGGAGGATATAAGACTATTACAATAGCGCCAGAGGCCGGCTCAAAGAGATTAAGGGATGTCATAAATAAAAGTTTTTCTGAAAAGGACATTATAGAGGCTATAGACATCATATCAGCATCAGGCATACAAAAATTAAAACTCTATTTTATGATTGGTCTATCAACTGAAACAACTGAGGATATAGAAGCAATTATTGAGCTGGTCCTAAAAATAAAAGATGCGCTGCATGGCGGTTTGATCACAGTGAGCATAAACCCGTTTATACCAAAGCCATTTACCCCGTTTCAGTGGTGCGCTTACGAGGATGTAAAATCTTTGAAAAATAAAATGGGTATAATTAAAGATGGGCTAAAAAATGAAAAAGGGATAAAGATTAATTCCCTTTCACCGCGAGAGGGGTATATCCAGGCCATTTTGTCTGTAGGAGACAGGAGGATAGGCAAAGTATTAGTTGATGCGCATAAAAAAGGCTGGAATAATGCGATAAAATCCGCAGCGCCTGGCGCAGAATTTTATGCAGAAAGACAGAAGGGTTTTTCAGAGATACTCCCATGGGATTTTATAGACAACGGCATAAAAAAGAAATACCTGTGGCAGGAATATCAACGCGCTTTGAAAGGGCAAACAACACCGCCGTGCGATGTTGGAAGGTGCATGAGATGCGGGGTATGTGTAGACGCTCACTAATCAGGTAATATTTTTGAGCTTGCAAATCAATACATATTGTGTTAGAAATACAGGCTGTAATAAATCCCCACACCAAAATCTTTGGTGTGGGGATAAATCCACACA
>JBBTFC010000041.1:0-8331 GCA_038042015.1 Deltaproteobacteria bacterium | reverse complement strand
AGGTGGAATATAATGATAAGGAGTCGCCGTCTGTCTATGTAAAATTCAAGATGCAAGATGCAAGATTCAAAAAAATATTTCCAACTCTTGCCGATAAAGATGTTTCCATCATCATCTGGACGACAACGCCGTGGACATTGCCTGCAAATCTGGCAATAGCGCTGCATCCTGAATTTGAGTATGCGGCGATAGAAATACAGGGGGCAGGGGTATTTATAATAGCAAAAGGTCTGCTTGAAAATGTTATTCAGAAACTTGACTGGAAAGATTACAGAATTTTAGAGGCATTTTATCCGGCAAAATTAGAGGGGATTAAGGCAAGGCACCCCTTCATAGACAGGGATTCAGTCATTGTGCTCGGCGAGCACGTAACCCTTGACGCAGGCACAGGCTGCGTGCATACTGCGCCGGGACATGGTCAGGAAGATTATGAGATGGCTTTGAAATACGGGCTTGATATCTATAATCCGGTTGACAATCAGGGGAAGTTTACATCAGAGGTGCCGGAGTTTGAAGGCCAGTATGTGTTCAAGGCAAATAGCGGCATCATTGATTTGTTGAAACAAAAAGGCGCTCTATTGTTTGAAGAAAAGATAAAACATTCATATCCCCACTGCTGGAGGTGCAAGAACCCTATCATATTCAGGGCAACAGAGCAGTGGTTTATCTCAATGGAAAAAGGGGATTTGAGAAAAAAGGCGCTGGAGGCAATTGACAAGGTTCTTTGGATACCTTCATGGGGAAGAGACAGGATTTACAATATGGTTGCAAACAGGCCGGATTGGTGCATATCAAGGCAGAGGGTGTGGGGCGTGCCTATTACAGCATTCACCTGCAAGAAATGCGGCCATACGCTTCTGAACAAAGATATTATAAATAAAATAGCAGACGAGTTTGAAAAAAATGGCGCGGATATCTGGTTTGAGAAATCAGCGCAAGAACTCTTGCCAGGCGGAACAAAGTGCCTGAAATGCGGAGGCCTTGAATTTGAAAAAGAAGAAAATATATTGGATGTCTGGTTTGACTCAGGCACGAGCTTTGCGGGCGTTTTGGAGAAAAGGCACAATCTAAAGATGCCGGCCGATCTCTACCTTGAAGGGAGCGACCAGCACAGGGGCTGGTTCCACTCGTCTCTCTTTGCGTCCATCGGGACACGAGGCATTGCGCCTTACAAGGCGGTGCTTACACACGGTTTTGTGGTGGACGGCTCAGGCAGAAAGATGAGCAAGTCTCTCGGCAATGTGATTGCCCCTCAGGAGGTTATAGGCAAACATGGGGCAGAGGTTTTAAGGCTCTGGGTTGCAGGCGAAGACTATCGTGAAGACATCCGCATATCAGAAGAAATTCTGAAAAGGCTCTCAGAGGCATACAGAAGGATAAGAAACACCTTCAGATACATCCTCGGCAATCTGTATGATTTCGACCCGGGAAAAGATATTGTTCCCTACAGCGATTTAACGGAATTAGACAGGCTTACCCTCCACAGACTTGCAAAACTTACGGAACGGGTATTAAAGGCTTACGAGACATTTGAGTTTCATGTTATCTATCATTCGGTTCACAATTTCTGCAATGTGGATTTGAGCGCATTTTATCTGGATATATTAAAAGACAGGCTTTATACCTCAAGGTCTGACGCAAAGGCGCGGCGCGCAGGCCAGACCACCATCTATCATGCAGCGGATTATCTTGTCCGGCTCATTGCGCCTGTGTTGGTATTTACCTCTGATGAGGTATGGCGGTTTATGCCAAAAAGAAAAGAGGAGAGTGTGCATCTCGCATCATTCCCTGAAATAAAAAAGGAATGGATTGATGATGAACTGGAAAAGAAATGGGATACGCTGCTGACCATTCGCGGCGAGATTGCAAAAGCCATGGAGACGGCAAGAAAAGATAAAATTATCGGCCACCCTCTTGATGCAAGGATCATTGTCGCGGCGCCGAAGGAATTGGATGGGTTTATAAGAGAAGAGGCGCTTAATCTGAAAGAGATTTTGATTGTGTCTCAGCTTGCGGCAGGCGCCGGAGAGGGGAGCGCATTTGAAAGTCAGGAGATTCATGGACTCAAGGTTTGGGTTTCATCTGCAAAAGGTAAAAAATGCGAACGGTGCTGGAATTTTAGCGAAAGAGTAGGGGAGCATGAAAAACATCCTACTCTTTGTGAAAGATGTTGGAAAGCGGTGTGATAGAAGTGCAAAGATACAAACTTCTCATATTTGTTGCTGCCATTGTCATTATATTAGATCAATTGACAAAGGCTGTCATCACCAATTATTTCATCCTTCATGAATCCATTGAGGTAACGCGCGGCCTTTTTAATATCACTTATATAAGAAACCCCGGCGCTGCCTTTGGTATTTTCAGGGGTGTTAGTGAAACTTTCCGCACAATATTTTTGACAGGCATATCCTTTGCGGCGCTGATAATCATATTTTTTGTTTATAGAAATACAAAGGGCGCTGCATCCCGCATTGCATTCTCTCTTATTGCAGGCGGCGCTGTTGGAAATCTGATTGACAGGATACGCTTTGGAGCGGTTATAGATTTTCTGGATTTTTATATCGGCCGATATCACTGGCCTGCATTTAATGTTGCGGATTCTGCCATTACAGCGGGGGTTTTTATTGCAGTATTATTTTTACATAGAGACAAGGGGGCTTAATCATTCCTCCAACCCCATTTTTTTAAGTTCAGTCTGCACAAATTCCCTTATAATCTTTTGATCATCAGGCGCAGGATGCACAAATTGAATCCCAGCTCCGCCGAAAAGGCTTTTCTCGCCGCTCATCTGTGTGCACCATTTAACAATCCCTTTTATATCTAAAAGCCTGTTGGAACCGGGAAGCATAAATCTCATATGCAGATTAGTACCTGGAAAGAAGGTTTTCCTGGTATGAAGAAACAGACCTGCTTCGCTTATATTCAAGAGATAGCCTGTAGATGATACCTCTCCTACGCTGAAATCTACAGGAAGAGATATGGGTACCCTTGGCTCGCCGCGTTGGGCAGCCTTATGCGGAAAAAGTATTTTGTTAACCCTGAAGACAATCTCCTCAGGGGTGAATGCCTTTGTCATGAGGCCTTCTGCCCCAAGTTCTTTTAACCTATCAACCACCTGTGTAGTCTCATAAACGCCTGTTATAGCCAGTATCTGAAACTTACCCCTGAGGCCATTATTGTTTATCCACTCTAACACGCCAAAACCATCCATATTCGGCATCTGGAGGTCAAGGAGTATCATGTCTATGCCATTAGGGTTTATCCTAATTTCTTTTATAAGCTCTACTCCATCTTTTACAATCCTGACCTTGTGGCCGGCCTCTGTCAGAACATCGCTCAGCTTTACCCTGAAGAATTCACTGTCATCTGCCACTATTATAGTCTTTGAATCCTTTGTAATCATAGTCTTGCAAATATATAGCCGAAAAAATGTAAAAGGTCAACTAAAATAGACCAAGTCAAATCTTCCCTTCAGCAAAACAGACCTTGTTTTTCCCCTGCTCCTTTGCTTCATACATGGCTTTGTCTGCCTGGCTTATAAGGGCTGTCCCTATCCTCATTGTCTTCCTGTCTGATATTATATTTTCTTTCAAGGATGCAACGCCTGCGCTGCATGTTATTATGCCTTTAATATTTAAAGCCTTTTCCTTTGCGCCGGCCGCCTCTTTTATAAATATATTATCCTCTATTTTTTTCCTGAGTGTTTCAGCATATTCCCCTGCAACTTCCAAACCTGTATCCGGAAGGATAATAACAAATTCGTCCCCCCCGTATCTTGAAACAACAGCCTTTGTTTTGTTAAATATCTCTTCCAGCAGCCCGCCAACCTCTTTTAAAGTTCTGCTTCCTGCCAGATGTCCATGTGTGTCATTAATGTCCTTGAAATGATCCAGATCAAAAAATATCAGGCTGACATCCATGCCCTTAAGAACAGCCCTGTCTATCTCTTTTTCTAAAGATTCAAAAAAGAATCTGTCATTATAAAGGCCTGTAAGGTTATCAAGCCGTGAAAGCTTTTCAAACATCTTGGCGTCAAGGGTATTCTGGATAAGGGTTGAGGTGTAGCCGGCAAATATCTTTAACAGCGTAAGGTCCTTTTGCTCATAATTTATCTTTCCCTTGCTGTTTATCAGTTCAATTACCCCTATCCTCGCCCCCTCTATTTCTATCGGGACGCATATTATTGACCTCGTTTGAAACTTTGTCTTTTTGTCTATACCTGGGTAAAAGCGTCTGTCTGTCTTTACATCTTTGCTTATATACGGCTTCCCGGAATTATAAACCTCGCCGACAATGCCTATATTGCTCGGTATGTATGTTCCAATAATGGATGAAGACGCCTTCCCAAAACAGGCAATAAAATAGAGCTTCCCTTTATCACGATTTTCAAACTTTAAAAGAGGGTCGTCAAGGAATATTGAACCGGACTCTGACGGAACAAATTCATTCGCCCGGCGAAGTATTGCCTTTAATAAATCGCCGATATCTATTTCACGCCTTTCCCATCTGCTTCTTTTTTTTCTATGGAGTATCTTGTCCAGAAGGTTTTTTTTGGCGATGTTTATAATTATAGGAAGCGCCTCCTTTTATTTTACAATCTCGCCTTTCCACTTCTTCATACCGCCCTTAAGGTTATATACACTTTTATAACCACTCCTGACAAGGATGTCGCCGAGTTCATCCCCCATAGGCCCGCCATGGCATACAAACACAATGCGGTCATTAGGGGAAAGTTCTTTGAATATTCTGGGCCTGGCATCGTCATACGGGATATTTATAGCGCCCTTTATATGCCCTGCTGAAAATTCTTCCGGCTCTCTGACATCCACAATCACAATTGGTTTGCCGTCTCCCATCATAGTCTCCAGTTCCTTGCCGTCAATAATCTTGAGCTCTGCCGCAAAAGCTAATGAAACGGCCAATACAATACAGATACAGACAAATACCCCTGCGAATAATCTTTTTTTCATAATAACCTCCTCCTATTTTAATGACTCCATATACTCCTCCCATTCCATCGGGAGCATATACTTTTTTTTGCTGTTGCACCCCTTGCAGCAGGGAACTATATTCCCCTTTGTAGTTTTTCCTCCCCTGATTATCGGCACAATATGATCCATTGTTAATTCATCCGGCCTGAATCTTTTGCCGCAATAATAGCATATACCTGCGCCCCCTTTCTTCTTCCACCACTGGCTGTTCCTTAATTCCCTGGCCTTTGCCTTTTCCCTTTTAACGTCCCCATCAGTTACCCATGAAATAAAAATGCGCTCTGCCATGGTAAATTATTAGCATAATCTACAGGATAAAGCGAAACCTAAAAAACGGCTATCCTATTTCCAACGTTGTATCCAGCTTAATCGGGTTTGTAAGACAATAAACAGCAGGACATCTGTTCTTCGCCATCTCTTCCAATTCTTTTAACTTATCTTTGGATGCGCTGCTTTCAACATGAAGCACAAATTTTACCTTTTCTGCTATGGGATTATCTGAAAGACCGAAGACCTTTGAAAAATCAATATAACTCTCAGCCGTTACCTTCAGTTTTTTCAGGCTTATCCCCTCCATTGCCGCAAGTGTTGCAAAAGTTGCGGCATAGCAGGATGCAGAGCCGTAAAGGCAATATATCATCGGCCCTGGCTGCTGCCCCCCGCCGCCAAGGAATGTAGGCTGGTCTGCAATGAGCTTAACCTTCCCGTTCTCAAACTCTATGCTGGCGCTGAACTGAGGGCCTTCTCCCACATTCCATTCCCCTTCAATCCTGTTTGTCTTTTTTGCCTTTGACAGATCTTTTTTCAGGGCATCCACTGTGCCTTTGAGTCTTGATATATCAATGTTGTTGATTTTCATAAAACCCTCCTCGTACATTTTATATTTAAGGATAGCTGAAAAACAAACTAAGTCAACAAAAAAGCATGTGTTTCAAGCAAGGATGGGAGCGATGTTTAATGGAAGCGAGAACAAATAGACAGGGGCAGACACGCAGGCCTGCCCCTCATGAAAAACCGGTCTGTGACCTTTTTATACTCAGGCGGTCTCCTTTGTATGCCTTGCCTTTTCTCTCTGATATACCTCTTTACCCGTCTGGTAAGCGGCTGCAACCTCATTCTTTCTATCTTCAATAATTTCTTTAACCTTGCCCACCCCTTCTTCCACGGTATCTATTACTGCCGCATAACCCTGTTTTAATTCATCACCCTTCTGAGCCGCCTGCTCCCTTAACCGCCTTCTTGTCTCTTCCCCTGACGTCGGGGCATAGAGCAGGGCAAGACCTGCTCCGATAAGCCCTCCGACCAGAAAAGCAAACATCATACCCATTGTGTTGCCGTTATTCTCTGACATCTTTATCGCCCTCCTTTTTTTTGAAATGTTTTAAACCAAATTCAATGCCGGCTATAATGCTTGCGATTGTGATTACAGGCCCTTTTAGCTGGTTTACCACTATATCAGTCAGATGCACTGCCTTAAGCCCTACCTCCGCAGCCTTTTTTACTACACCGCCTATATCCTCAGCCGGACCATTCAACTTCTTGACCAGCAGGTTTATATCTTCCATTGCCTCTTTTCCCTTTTGTGAAAACTCTTCAACCGCCTTTGCAGTATTGCGAAGCTGAATAATCAGAGGAATAAGATATATTACCAGTATAAAAAAGGTGATGGCCGCAAGGGAAATGGAGAGTTCAGCAATTGTAACTGTAAATGTCATATGACCTCCTGAAATAAAGTATAGCCTACAAAGTTGGCTGTGTCAAACATTACCCTGCCATTTGTCTTGACAACACCAAATAAGATTTTGTATCTTTAAATGCCCTTTAATTAACGATATAATATAGTTTGGGCTCTGAATTATAAAACGAAAGGAGCTAACCTTGTTTGAGATAGCGGAGAAAAAACAGCTTTCACACACTGTGTCGCTTTTCAGGATTAAGGCGCCGCAGATTGCAAATAAAAGAAAGGCAGGCCAGTTTATTATCATCAGGATAAACGAGCACGGCGAGAGGATACCTTTAACCATTGTTGATTCTGACACCGCAGAAGGGACAATTAGCATCATATCCCAGGAGGTTGGGAGGACCACTTCACTGCTCGGCGCGCTCGAAAAAGGCGACAGCATAATGGATGTTGTGGGCCCGCTTGGCAAGCCGACCCATATAGAAAATTTCGGCACAGCAGTCTGCGTGGGCGGGGGCATAGGCGCTGCGCCTGTATATCCCATTGCAAAGGCATTAAAGGCAGCGGGCAACAAGGTTATTTCCATAGTAGGCGCAAGGACAAAAGAGATTTTAATCCTTGAGGATGAGATGAAAAAGACAAGCGATGAGCTTTATGTGACAACAGATGACGGCAGTTACGGCCATCACGGGTTTGTAACGCAGATACTTCAGAAATTCATAGACGAAAAGAGGAAGATTGATATTGTCGTAGGCATAGGCCCTATCCCTATGATGAAGGCGGTTTGCAATGTGACAAGGCCGCACAAAATTCACACAATCGTCAGCTTAAACCCGATTATGGTGGATGGCACAGGCATGTGCGGCACTTGCAGGGTGACAATAGGCGGGAAGAACCAGTTTGTCTGCGTTGACGGCCCTGAGTTTGACGGCCATGAAGTTGACTTTGACGAACTCATAAGAAGAAACAGAAGCTACCTCAAAGAAGAAAAAATGGCAATGGAAGAACTCACCTATCACGAAGGCGCAAGGTGTTATGAGAGGAGCGGAAGTTGATGGATTCAAAAGAAATTAAAGAACGGATGAAGATACCCAAACAGCCGATGTCTGAGCAGGAGCCTAAGGAAAGGGTAAGGAATTTCTACGAGGTGCCTTACGGATACACGGCCGAGCTTGCAATAGAAGAGGCAAAGCGGTGCATCCAATGTAAGAACCCTTTGTGCATAGGCGGATGCCCTGTAAATATTGATATACCGTGGTTTATAAGGCTTATTGCAGAGGGTAAATTTGTTGAGGCCGCAAAAAAGCTAAAGGAAACAAACGGCCTGCCGGCAGTCTGCGGCAGGGTCTGCCCTCAGGAAGACCAGTGCGAAAAGGTGTGTATAATCGGCAAAAAGGGGCAGCCCGTGTCCATTGGAAGGCTTGAGAGGTTTGCCGCAGACTATGAAAGAGAGCATGCCGAGGTTACAATACCCGATATACCAAAGTGGACAGGAAAGAAGGTGGCTGTTGTGGGCGCAGGCCCGGCAGGCCTTACAGTGGCAGGAGACCTTGTTAAAAAAGGGCACAAGGTTACTGTGTTTGAGGCTCTCCATGTGGCTGGCGGGGTTTTGATGTACGGCATACCTGAGTTCAGGCTGCCCAAAAAGATTGTTGAGTC
>JBBTFC010000040.1:0-14056 GCA_038042015.1 Deltaproteobacteria bacterium | reverse complement strand
ATACCGCAAATGAGCTTAATCTTTACACCGTTATCCAATAGTATCTCCGGGATCTGCTCCATTTTAATATCCCTATAGCGGGGTTCCATCATCTTATGTGAAGCAGGAAGATTGGCCCAGAGTTGAAATCCCCACATCAAACCGTCTTCACGTCCTTTCGGCATCTCCTGATGGATAATGCCGTTCCCGGCGGTCATCCACTGCACATCACCAGAAGAGATTACCCCTTTATTGCCGAGACTGTCGCCATGCTCAACACGGCCATGCAATATATAAGTGATTGTCTCAATGCCGCGATGAGGATGCCATGGGAAACCCTTGAGGTAGTCAGCGGGATGTGAAGAATGAAAATCATCAAGCAGCAAAAAGGGGTCAAGCTGCGGCGCCTGATGGTAACCAAACGCCCTCTTTAAGTGCACCCCTGCGCCTTCAATAGTAGGTGCGCTTTTAAGAATTTTTTTTATGCCCCTTGCAGAATGCATCATTACCCTCCAAGGGCATTTTCATAATTTGCTGGAAACCAATAATAGTCAAACCTATTAATAGCCGCCTCATAAAATTACACTACCCTTTTTCGTTCGGCTCTCTTTTTTCAGAACTATTGTATATCTGCAGGACGGTGAATGAGAAGACTAACAGGATTAAAAAACTTATTTGAAAGACAATAAAACTCCATAACTTGAGATACGCAAAGGAGGGTGACACAAATCTTATCAGCCATCCAGCGCTCATATCCCCCAATCCTGAGAAAAATGAGACGATGATTAAAAACAACTTCAAGAACTGATTGAGGTTGGAAAAAACCGTTAAGTGATTCACAAGGAGGAGGGCCATTGCAAAAACAAACAGATGCCAGTGTGTTGCCTCTAAAAGACCAATATATGAGACAGGGTTTTTGAACTCCTCTTCCGAGCCAAGATAATAGTTCACAATGACGTCGTATGTAAAGCCTATCCTCTCTGAATAAAGAAGTAAATTAGTAACCCATAGAAATAAAACATACACAAGGGTAAAAACAAGGATAATCTGCAATAATCTGCTGTTATTAAAATCCCCTTTTGTCAGAAATTTCACTTTCCCTCCTTCTTGAGGATCTTTAATTCGAATATGGCAAGGATATTCCTTACCGCCCGCGTTATCCCTTCCCCTGTAATGCTTGCGCCTGAAATGGCGCTTATACCACTTTTTACCCTGAGTTTATCATCCAAGCGTCTGCCTTTGAACAAATCAAGCCATCTCTTTGGAGGAATATACTCCGGAGGCTCATAAAAGGCAAGGATTTCCAGATAATCTATCTCCCCTGTACGATTAATAACGGCCATAAAGACCTCTGGTTTTGTCCTCACTATGTGGCTTTCAAAGACAGCATAGCCTATAATCTCATTACCCTTCCCTCTGGCAGCATAGTAGGTAAAGAGCTTTGATTCAACCTTGACCTTTGACAACTCTTGAGCCTGTTTAATATCTTCATCCGTTAAAAATATGTTAAGTCTATCTATAGTAGGCGCGTCAGGAAATGCCTGCTTCAGGGCATCGTCCTTTGTAAGATAGACCTTGCCTGTTACAGGATTAGTCCATAGAAGAACAACAGCTAATAGCAGTATGGATATGTAAATCTTCATAAAATATTACAGGCGGGTTGTAAAAACCCGCCTGTTGATCTGAGTATCTAAAATATAAACCCAATCCCGATATTGAACTGGTCAATCTTATTAGAATCTTGACCGGTTGCAGTCCCTTCCGTCTTATCCGATTTTGTATCCTTCCACTGATAGTCTGCCTTGATTACAACATTAGGATGCGGCTTGAAACCAAAGCCAAAAGTAGTAATGGTTCTGTCCAATGTTGGGTCAGTGGCGCCGCTGATAACCTCTTTGTTTGTATCGTATTGCTCATATCTGACAAATGGGCTTAGGCCCATCTCTGTCCCTGGTCTAATCAGGGGAAGTATATCATAGGCTGTCTGCAGATACCACCCATCCACCTTCTTACCAACCTTTTTAAGAGTGGCATCATTTTTGAAGGCATCATTTTCATTATCAACCTTTCCTGCAACATAAAGCCCTCTAAGTTCAAGCCCTTCATATCTAAAGTCTGCATGAACTTCGTAGAGGCTGACATTTGCTTCCTTATCAGTGCTTGCGTCTATATCACCGCCCTTGCCGGTACTCCCCTCACCCCGGTAATATGAGCCGCCCACTAAAAGACCCTGGATAACCTTATAGTTGATATTTGCTACAACAGCGCCGACATCTGCGTTTACCTTTGCGCCTTGCTGTCTGCTGCTCCTTATCCATGTGGAGTTAGAAAATTTATCAGCACGAAGCCCGTTTATAAGAGCTATCTTGTATGTCAGATTTTCTATTGGTTCTCCGTATGCCATAATACCCAATTCCCTCCATGTAGTAGGGATAATGTTTGTTTCAATCTCTGGCCTCAATACGCCATGATAAACCGTTGGCTCATGGAATTCATTGATAAGGCCTACCGGCATGAGCATAAGACCGGCCCTGAGGTTAAATGGCTTAGTTAAGAGAAAATCCAGATATGAAAACTCAACATACACCTCTGGTTCTTTACTTTGCGCATTTCCGATGCCTGCATGTTCAAATTCAAGTTCAGTGTTCATAAGTATCCACTCATTGAACTTGTAGCCGCCGTAAAGGATAAAGCGGGTTGCATCAGCAAGGTCCTTTTTTGTTGAGTCCTGATAGTTGGAGTAAGCAATCTCGCCATAACCACCGAGGGAAAGCCCTTTGTCTATACCATATACCTTGGACGCAGCAGGCCCAAGACCCATGAAGCTTTCATACTTTGGCTCAGCCACTGCGCCAAGCTTTAACTTTTCCATCTCCTCTGTCAGTACCCCAATCTGTTTTTTTATCTCTTTAATATCCTCTTCACCGGCATAACCGGACAAAGAAAAACCAACAACAGCTAATGTTGTTACAACCCCTATTAAGATTTTTCTAAACCCTATCATAAGTTTAATCTCCTTTTATTTTGTTTTATAACTCCGAACCTTGTCCCTGTTAGCCTAAAACAGGGATACTAACTCCGAACCATTCCATGCAGCCTCCTACTACCGGAATATCTAATCTAAGCGCCAGCATCTCCATCACCTCTTTTCTGATTGTGATTATTATTTTCATCTTGTTGATAATGATTATCATTTTTAGATTATGCTGTCAAGTGTTTTTTATTCATATTCCTATATAACTACATCACCCCCTCTTTTAATAGTTTCAACTAACCCGTCAAGGCATCTTTTTAGGCTTGATATGCCGCATGAGTGGCACATAAAAACAGGGATCTTTGCCTCTTTCCCCTTAGAGAGTGCGATATTTCTGGCGCTATGGGATATTCTGTTTGTAAATATGACAATGGCGTCGGCATCCCCAAGCCTCTCTTTCATATTCTGGCATTCCCTCTCAAAATGTTTTAGTGTAATGTCATATCTTGATGCAACCCTCTTATAATCATTCTTCGCCCTGTCCATACCCCCAATAAGTGTAACGCACATAAGACCTCCTGAATATGATTATTGTTTTCAATATATTGCCAAATTTTTTTAATACCCGCCCTTTTTACCGGCCCCAAAAAAATTAAACTCCCACTCTATCTCAAAAGGCTTAAACCAGTCCCTGACACCTGTCTCTCTGTCAGTGTGCCTGCCAAATTCGCCTTTCTTAAGCGGGTTTTCTACTTTATAGACAACCCTGTATTTTCCGGCGCCAAGCATCTTTACATTGTCGCCATAATGCGGGCCGTCATTCGCCGCCATAGGCGCCATAACCCCCTCTATCTTCTGATTTGTATCCAGCTTTATGATGGTATATTGGATGGTAAGATTGGGTATCCATTCCCCTGCTGCAAAACCGTTGGGGTTATTCTCCGCTGCCTTGATATCGCACTCAAGATGAATATCAGACTCAGCCCTCGGCTTCATAATGCCCTTCGGCTCCATTTCAATAGCCTGAAGATATACGGCGGCAATCTCCATACCGTAGAGGGACTGGGGAAGTCCTATCGGCGTCTCAAGAGCAAATACCGGTGCATAGAATAACGCCGCCGTAATTAGTACAAGAAATATTGTTCTTAATGTTTTCATTTCTAAAGCCTCCTTTTTTTGGATCCTTTGACTCTCTGTGTTTTGGTGGACACAGCCCACACTACCCCTGCCTACTGCTTACTACCTACTCATATCAAGCCCTACCCCCTTTCTATCCAGTTCTTTAGCTGTATTCCTTAATGCATCTATAAGATTAACTGTTCGCTTTTTCACATCTGATAGAGGCGCTTTATTAAACATCGCCTTTCGCAAATCCCCAAATCCCTTTTCCAGTTCTGTTGCCTTTTTAAGGGAGATATGCCGCCTGACCGCAATCTCCATATTGGCCTTCTCTCCCTCAAATATGCCGAAATAGGCATCTGCCGCCTTCTCCATTGCATCATTGACCTTGCCTGTCTCATACAACTTCATGGCATCATGCAAGACAATCTCAATCTCCATGGCTATCCCTGCCCATGCATCCTGGCCGGCATAGACCCGGCCTGATACCAAAAGGAAAAATAAGATAATACACAATACTCTTGCCGGCTTTATTTTATGCCTTTTTTGAATATAATTTTTATTTTCAATAATCATTGATTTTTTAAAATAGCGCCATATTCCATGCCGCGGCTACCAACCCTATTCCAAATATATTCGGTATCATTGCCGGGCTAAATAACCCATGAAGCCTTGCAGCCAGATATAAACTCCATATACCGCCGCCTGTAAAAAGAGCCCACTGGATTGTATGGACTGTTTCTTTATTTAAACCAAGACTAACCAATGACTGGAAAAGTATCAAGCCGAGACCTAATACAAGGGATATCAGGGCAACCGGCGTGTATAAATAACCCAATCTCGCTACCTTTGTCATAGCCTCCTCTTTTCCCCTCAGCATAAAGGCAGACAGCAATGTTAATAGGAACAGAACAACAGTAACAAATATCATACTTAACAGCATAAAGCTTGTTATGGATGTAAAATCAAGCCAGTTAAATACCTCCCCTGCCTCTTGATAATTAACCATAATCCACCACGGGCCGCTTTTTCCTATAAAATCTCCTAAACCGTAATTTAATAAAAAACTGCCAAGCGCCTGTTTATATTGTATGTAAATTGGGCTTACCTGCCAGTGGAAAGCGCCTAATGCAAGGCCTGTTGCTAAAAATAGAAAGAACACTTCCAAGATGTTCGGTTCCCTTGTTTTTATTTCTTCTATCTCAAGCCCGGGACGTCTTATATTCAGATGCAGAGAGCTGGACGTCTCTGGATTTACACATCTGAAGCACTCAATACAGTTGGAGCTTGCAACCTTGTTTGTCGTATTTATAAAGGTGGGGCAGACACAACCTTTTCCATTCCCGCCATTTTTCTCAAAACTTACAGCGCCAAGCCTTGAAAATATGCCGAGGAGCGGACCTATGGGACAGAGATACCGGCACCACGGCCTTCGCCCGCTCGCATAAACAAAGCCAACTATCGCAGCTAAAACCATTGTCCCGCCAAGAACTTCCATAGCAGCCGTAGGATAATCTCTGGCGCCTATAAGCTGGGCAAGGGTTGTAATAAAGATGAAACTGACCACGGGCATACCTTCCCACCGCATCCACCTCGGGATAGGTCTATTCAGCCCCTTTCTGCCTGCGTATTCGCTCAAAGCGCCCTGCGGGCACAAAAGTCCGCACCAGAGTCTTCCAAACAAAATCACTGAAAGCAGTACCAACGGAAACCACAACCCCCATATCAAAAACCTTGATATAAGCGTGAAGTTGTTCCATATCGCATCATCCTCTGCCGGCAATGATAAAAATGGCGGAATAAAGATTAGCGCCATAAAAACAACAAACATCCCTATATGGATATATCCAAATCTTTCTCTGTTCCTTACAAAGAAATCTTCAATGAGTCCGGCAATATTATCCATATCAGCCCTTCTTTATATTTTTTTCCAATTCCAAAAATACATCTTCAAGCCCTTTTGCGAGTTTATCCATATGCCCTGCCACCTCATGCACCTTTTTATCTATCTCTACAAGGTGTTTTCTTATCTCATCCGTCTCCCTGTCTGCAATGCCGCTGGATAACCCGTGGCATATCATGGCATGCCGGCTCACATCGTCTAATATTTCATGGATGCTGTTTATATCAGACTCTATATGGGTTATGTCCTTTGCAACCGTTATCGTTTCTTTGTAAGGCCTCAAAACAAGGCTATAAATAACAGCTGCTATAAGCAATGCAACAAGACCCCCCTGAAGTAATATCCCTTCCCATGTCGGGTATATGCCCAGCAAACCTATTGTTGGAAATCCTTCAATGTATGTAGAAGAAATCCATTCAGCATCCTGCAGTTCCAATATCCCCTTTCCTGCAAATGTAAAGGCAAGATAATAAAGGAATGCGGATGTTACAGCGAAAAAAGGGCCTATTGGAATCCTGACGCTTCCATATTTAATCAGGATAAATAAGCCAATGAGACAGAGCGAGCCTGCGGCAAATCCAGCAATGATTGCGCTGCTATTGCCATCTGATGTGGAATACAATGCCTGATAAAAAAGTATTGTCTCAGCGCCCTCGCGATAAACAGATAGAAATGCGGCAAAGCCCAGCGCAAGGATATTTCCTTTGCTCAGAGAACTCTCCACCTTTGATTTTATGTAATGCTGCCACCTTGCGATCTCTATCTTTGTTATAAGCCAGTAGCTAACATAAAACAAAACCGCAGTGGCAAATAGCATTGTAACCCCTTCAATGGCCTCCCTGCCGGCGCCGCTGATGGTTATTACTGTCTGGAGAAGAACAGCGGTAATGAGACTTGCAATGATGGCCGCTACCGCGCCCTTATATACTGTTCTAACCTTATCCTTCTGCCCTGCCTTTGTAAGGTAGGCTGTAAGCGCGCTTATTACAAGGATTGCCTCAAAACCTTCCCGTAAGATTATTATGAACGAATTAAAGAATGCGGCGTATGGCGACCCTTCCTTCCCCTCGCCCTTTTCCGGGAGTTTTTTGGCGTCCTTTTCCAATGCCCTTGCAAGCAGGCCAATTTTTTTCTTTATATCATCCGCAGGCGCATTTGCAGCCATAGCCTTTCTTATATCGCCGAACATGGATTCCAGAAGAGTCTTCCTGTCTGTGGAGATATATAAGCCCACAGCGGTCTCCATACCGCTTCCTTCAAAGGCATTAAAATATGCCTCAGAGATAGATGCCTTTGCATTATCTATCCTTCCCTCTGCGTACGCATCCGCGCCTCTATTCAAAATACCCTCTATTTCATGACCAACATCTGTCCATCTCTTTTCACCTGCAAAGACAGATGCGGAAACAAAAAATACAAATACAATAGCAATGCAAAATGTTCGTCTAAATGACATTTTTACTCTCCCTATACATTATAATGAAAATGAATATCATTTTTAAATTATATTGTCAAGTATTTTCTATTCTGCAGGCAAACAGTTTGACAGTAATTTCAAAAGCAGGTATCATCAATCCATGTTAGAGAAACCTATAACCATAGTATCCATAGGCGGCAATACACTTATCAGGAAGGGAGAAAAAGGCGCGATTGAAGAGCAGTTTGAGCATACGGAAAGGTGTATGACATATATTGCGCGGTTGGCTGCGCAAGGTTTTAGAATAGCCATAACCCATGGAAACGGCCCTATCGTTGGAAATATCGTTATAAGAAATGAGGCTGCAAAGGATATTATCCCGGCCATGCCCCTTTATATATGCAACGCCGATTCAGGGGGCGGCATAGGTTTTATGATTCAGCAGACGTTGTATAATCAGTTAAAACAGCTCAATATAAAAAGAAGTGTGGCTGCTGTTATTACCCAGGTTGTGATTGATAAAAATGACACGGCATTTTCCCATCCAACAAAACCCATAGGGCCTTTTTACACAAAGGAAGAAGCAGTAAAAAACCAAAAGGAGAAAGGCTGGACAATTGTGGAAGACAGCAACAGGGGCTACAGAAGGGTTGTCCCCTCCCCTAAACCGCTAAAGGTTGTTGAGGCGGATGTTATAAAAAAACTGGTATTGGACGGCATTATTGTGATTGCTGCCGGCGGCGGAGGGGTGCCTGTAGCTGAATCGCCGGATGGCAGTCTAAAAGGCATGGATGCTGTGATAGATAAGGATTTGGCAACTGCTATGTTGGCCAAAGAGATAAAGGCAGAAACATTTATAGACCTGACATCAATTGATAAGGTTTATATAAATTTTGGCAAACCCAGCCAAACCGGATTAGATAAACTTACTCTTTCAGAGGCCAGAAAATACCTTGATGCCGGAGAATTTGCCCCCGGAAGCATGGGGACTAAGATAGAGGCAGCCATTGAATTTCTTGAGGCAGGGGGCAAAGAGGTTATTATAACAATACCGGAACTTTTAGAAGATGCACTGGAAGGAAAGGCCGGGACGAGGATAATAAGATAGACTCTCTCAACTAATTTCTATCTCCATTCCATCATATGCCAGTTCAAATCCGGCAGGAAGCGCCTTATTTGTTTCATCGTAATCCAGGTTATGGCTTAAGTGGGTAAGAATAACCCTTTTAGATTTTAGCTCTGCCCCGATCTGTACCGCCTCCTGAATACTGAAGTGAGTGGGATGCGGTTTATGGCGAAGGGCCCCTAATATCAGGACATCAAGATTTTTAAGCTCTTCTTTAGAGCCGTCCGGAATCCGGCTGCAGTCTGTTATATATGCAAACCTCTCAATTCTAAATCCAAGCGCCTGCATTTTGCCGTGATAAACATTTATCGGCTGAACCAAAAGACCAAAAAGGTTAAACGGCGCTGAAATCAAAAAGGTCTCAAGCTCCGGCTTCCATCCGTCATTTTCCTCGACTGCAAAGATGTAATTAAACATACTCCTTATGCGGTTGATTGTAAATTCACTGCCGTAACACGGAATCGGCCTCTTCTGGATCATATTAAAACTTCTAAGCTCGTCAATGCCGTGAATATGGTCGGCATGGGGATGAGTATAAAGAACAGCGTCAATACGCTCTATCTTATGAGCCAGGGACTGTTGCCTCAAATCAGTTGCCGTGTCTATCAGGATATTCCTGTTATTTGCAGTTATAATAATAGATGAACGTGTCCGCTTATTTTTAACGTCTTTTGATGAGCATATGTTGCATTTACAGCCAATTACAGGAACCCCTGTGGATGTTCCGCAGCCTAATATGGTTATCTTCATTACTTCCCGCAGCATTTTTTATACTTTTTCCCGCTCCCACAGGGGCATGGCTCGTTTCTGCCAACCTTCTGCTCAACATGAACAGGCTTTGGTTTTTCATCCCTGATCCCTGACCCCTGACCCCTGACCCCTTCTGAGCTTTCCCCTCTGCTCAAAACAAACTGCTGAGGCCTCTTCACAGGTTCAAGGCTTGCGACATCTTCTTCCCTTGTAATCTGAACCTTAAACAATCTCTCACATACCTCTTGTTTCAGTCTGAATATCATGTCTTGAAAAAGATCAAACCCTTCTTTTTTATATTCCTGCAGAGGATTTTTCTGGCCATAGCCGCGGAGTCCTATCCCCTCTTTCAGATGATCCATCGCAAGGAGATGGTCTTTCCAGAGCGTATCCAATGTGTGGAGCATTACAACCTTTTCCAGATGCCTGAACGGCTCCTCGCCTATAGATCCAATCTTCTTATCGTATATCTTCTTTGCTTCATCTGCAACAAGGTCAATCAAGGCGTCCCGTGATTGCAAATTTTCAAATTCCTTATCGTCAAGCTGCGCATCAAACTGCTTATAAACCGCATCCTTTATTGCCTTTGTATCCCACTCTTCAGGATGTGTTTTTTCATCCAGATAGGTAAATCCAACCTCCTCTGCCGCATCCTCTATAAAACCTGCAACCATATCCTTCAGGCCTTCCTGACCAAGTATCTGCCGCCTGTATTTGTAAACAACCTCCCTCTGCTGGTTCATTACATCGTCGTATTCAAGGATGTGTTTCCTTATATCAAAGTTGTGCGCCTCAACCTTTTTCTGGGCATTCTCTATGGCCTTTGTGACAAGGCCGTGCTCAATCGGGACATCCTCTTCCATGCCCAGCCTATCCATAATAGAAGAAATCCTGTCCGAGCCGAATATGCGCAAAAGGTCATCCTCAAGGGATAGATAAAATCTGGATGAACCAGGGTCGCCTTGCCTTCCTGCGCGGCCCCTTAACTGGTTGTCTATCCTTCGCGACTCGTGCCGTTCTGTGCCGATAATATGCAGGCCGCCAAGTTCAATAACCTGCTTCTTCTCTTCCTCGCAAAGTTGTCTTGCGGCGGTAAGCGCATATTTGTAGGCATCCGTAGCATCATCCTTTCCTGCCTTCTCTGCGGCCAGCGCATCAGGATTCCCGCCAAGAATAATATCCGTCCCCCTTCCTGCCATATTGGTTGAAAGTGTCACAGCGCCAACCCTTCCTGCCTGGGCTATTATTTCCGCCTCTTTTTCATGCTGTTTTGCATTGAGCACATGATGCCTGACGCCCTGCTTTGAAAGCAAACTCGCCAGCCTTTCAGATTTTTCTATAGAAATAGTGCCGACCAGGACAGGCCTCCCTTTTTCATGCCACTCCTCCACCTCCCTTATGACTGCATTAAACTTTTCTTTTTCAGTCTTGTAAATCAAATCAGGGTAGTCAGTTCTCATCATCAGCCTGTTGGGAGGCATAATCATTACTTCAAGCTTATAAATAGCATGAAACTCCGCTGCCTCTGTATCTGCCGTGCCTGTCATGCCTGCAAGCTTTTTATACATCCTGAAATAATTTTGGAATGTGATAGTGGCAAGGGTCTGGTTTTCATTTTCTATCTTCACCTTTTCCTTTGCCTCAATCGCCTGATGGAGGCCGTCGCTCCAGCGTCTGCCCGGCATGAGCCTGCCTGTAAACTCATCCACTATTATGACCTGGTTATCCTTTGCCACATAGTCAACATCTCTGTGAAAAAGCACATGGGCCCTCAGACCCTGATTTACATGATGCAGTGTTTCAATCTGTCTTGGGTCATATAAGTTTTCTACATTCAAAAGATGCTCAACCTTTTCAACACCCTCCTCAGTTAATATTACCTGCCTTGCCTTTTCGTCAACTGTAAAATGCGCATCTTTTTTAAGGCCGGGTATTATCCTGTCAATTGTATAATATTTATCAGTAGACTCTTCTGCCTGACCTGAGATGATGAGCGGCGTCCTCGCCTCATCTATCAAAATACTGTCCACCTCATCAACTATCGCAAAATTAAGCCCCCTCTGAACATACTCTTCAAGGGAAAATTTCATATTGTCGCGCAGGTAATCAAAGCCGTACTCGTTGTTTGTGCCGTATGTAATATCAGCCTGATACGCCTCTCTGCGGCTCGTAGGTCTCAGATGATAAAGCCTCTCATCCTTCGGCACATAGGCAGGGTCATAGAGGAATGAAGCATCATGTTGTATGACGCCGACAGATAAACCGAGGCTGTGATATAGGGGGCCCATCCACTGCGTATCTCTCTTTGCAAGATAGTCATTGACCGTAATAAGATGGCACCCTTTGCCCTCCAGCGCATTAAGATAAAGAGGCAATGTTGCAACAAGGGTCTTGCCTTCCCCTGTCTTCATCTCAGAAATCTTTCCATTATGAAGCACAATCCCGCCCAATAACTGGACATCAAAATGCCGCATGTTGAGCCTTCGCCTTGCCACTTCTCTTACAACTGCAAATGCCTCCGGCAGTATATCATCCAGCGCCTCGCCCGTCTTAAGCCTTTCCTTAAACTTCTGTGTAAATGCCGCAAGCTCAGCATCTGTAAGCCTTTTTATATCAGGCTCAAGGCTGTTTATCCTCTCAACAATGGGCTGAATCTTTTTAAGTTCCCGTTCGTTTCTGCTTCCAAATATCTTTTTTAATGCTGTGCCTAACATGATGTAAATGTCTCCCTTTTACGATTATATTTTTATAACATACCCTCAAACATTATTCCACCATGAAACTTTCCAAAACCTTTAGGCACTTTTCAGTCGCACCCCTATTCTCTTCCAGTGCGCTGTATGCTGCGCTGCCGGCCTTCTCTACATAAGCCCTGTCAGCAAGCAGTTTTTTCAGCGCTTCGAAGAAGTCTTTAATATTATTTACCCTTATTCCTCCGCCTGCCGCTTCCAGCATCTCCGCCATTTCAATATAACTCTTAAGATAATGGCCGTAAATTACAGGCTTCTTATAAACGGCCGGTTCCAGAAGATTATGGCCTCCGATATTTACAAGAGTCCCGCCTACGAATGCCACAGTGGCAAGGCTATAAATATTGGAAAGCTCTCCGATGGTGTCCAGAAGAATTACGTCATGGGAGACAGGAGATGGGAGGCAGGATGCGGGAGTTACAGTAGTTCGTCTTACAACAGTAAGCCCCTTCTCAGTAACAAGTTTCTCCACATCTTTAAACCTTTCCGGATGCCTTGGCGCAATTATCAATCTTAAACTTGGAAACTCCTGTTTAAGCCTTTTAAAGACATCAAGTATAATTTCTTCCTCACCCGCATGAGTGCTTCCTGCGACAATGATTTTATCATCATTTTTTATATTGAACCCGCGGATAAACACATCCCTCTCAGCAGGAGGCCATTCAACATGGCTTATGTCAAATTTTATATTGCCGGCCACTGAGGCCTTAGCAGGCTCCACGCCCAGGGCTATTGCCCTGATATTATCCTGTTGTGTCTGGCTTAAAAAATAAGATATGCTTCCGAATATCCTGTTGAAGAAAAACCCAAACAGCCTGTACCGTCCGAAGGAGCGGTCTGATATTATTCCATTTACAACCAATACAGGAATCCCGTTTTTTTTAAAGAACCTCAATATATTCGGCCATATCTCTTTTTCAACCACAACAAAAACCTTAGGTTTCAACTTCTTTATAACCCTGGCCGCAACCCAGTAAAAATCCAGTGGAAAATACACAAGGCTGTCAATCCATTGAAAACCTTCTTTCAAGGCAACTGCATTGCCCGTTGATGTAACAGTAGAAAATACAATCTTTACATCCATGTGTTTTTCTTTAAAATATTTCAGAAGCGGCAGAACCGCCTTTACCTCTCCAACAGAAACGGCATGAAACCAAACCACCCGTCTATCGGCTAATTTTCTCTTCTTTTCTTCGCCTATAAAACCAAATCTCTCTAATATGCCTTTGCGATACTTGCCGGCAAATATCATCTTAAAAATAAAATACGGTGTAAGAAGAAACAGGGATATATGCAGGAGGATGTCGTAAAGGAGATACATAGTAAGTGAAAGTATCAAAGAGTCAGAGTATCAGAGCAAAAACTTTGACTCTTTGACACTATGACTCTCTGACACTAAAATAACTGTCCGCCCTTTCTGTAATATTCAGCAGGCTTTCCTGCAAGGTCAATCTCTTTTGCTCCAATTCTTCTTCGGTTGATTCGCGGTTTACAGTGATGGGGTCGCCGCAGATAAACACGCCTTTTGAAAATGGGTAAGGCATGATAAAGCCGTCCCAACTCTTAAATGTTTTTTTTTTGAGGCGCTGAAGGTCATAGGGATTATTGGCAGGCCTGTTATCTTTGCCATATGGATTATCCCCATCTGCGCATTAAATCCCGGTCCTTTTGGACCATCGGGCGTTATAGCTATATCTTTGCCTTTTTTCCATTCCTTTAAAAGCCCTTTTACCCCGCCAAGCCAGCCCCTTGTGGAAGAACCTCTGACAGAATCTATGCCAAACCTCATTACAGTCCTTGCTATCAATTCACCGTCCCTGTGCCGGCTTACAAGGACACTGACGCCACGGCCTTTATACATAATTGGCATCATTAAAAGCCTACCGTGCCAGAAGGCAAGAATTATATTCTTGCCCCTGCGCCAGTCGTCCCATACCCGCTCAAAATTGACATACGAAATCCTCATTGTCTTAGCCAAAAACCTTATAAGCAAAGAGGCTAAAAATGGCGCCGCAGTTATTGTAATTTTATTCAATAT
>JBBTFC010000039.1:0-7024 GCA_038042015.1 Deltaproteobacteria bacterium | reverse complement strand
AAATACATTCCAGATTGCATCAGAAGAGGCAAAGAGAATAGAAGGGGAAGTAATACCTCTTGACCTTATGCAGGGCTCAGAAAACAGGTTTGGCATTATAAGACGTTTTCCAATCGGGCCTGTGCTTGGGATTACGCCATTTAATTTTCCTCTTAATCTTGTAGCCCACAAGGTTGCGCCTGCAATCGCATCGGGCAATACAATCATCTTAAAACCAGCGCCAAAGACCCCTGTCACAGCCTTAATGCTCGGAGAGCTAATATCTGACGCAGGTTTCCCGGCAGGCGGGTTAAATATTGTCCCATGCTCAATCCTTCTTGCGGAAAAATTAGTTACAGATAAGCGGATAAAAAAGCTTTCATTCACAGGAAGCGCGGTTGTTGGTTTTAAATTAAAGGCAATGGCAGGGATGAAAAAGGTGACGCTTGAGCTTGGCGGCAATGCAGCCGTTATTATCCATTCTGACGCTGATATTGATTTTGCCGCAAAGAGATGCGCAATTGGCGCATTTTCCTATGCCGGACAGATTTGCGTATCCGTGCAGAGGATTTATGCGCACGAGGATATTTACGCAAAATTTATGGATAAATTTTTAGCAAATGTCAGAAACCTGAAATCAGGAGACCCGATGGACGAATCAACAAACATCGGGCCTATGATAGATGAAGGGGTTGCAAAACGCACAGAGGAATGGCTGAAAGAGGCAGTGAAAGACGGGGCAAAGGTTTTGCTTGGAGGCAAAAGAAACGGAAACTTTTTTGAGCCGACCGTGCTTACAAATATCAAACCTTCAATGAAGGTTTGCGGAGAAGAGGTCTTTGCGCCGCTTGTCACAGTGGAAAGATATAAAGGATTTGATGATGCGGTGGCAATGGTTAATCATTCCATATATGGGCTTCAGGCAGGTGTGTTTACAAGAGATATAGGAAGGATATTTCAGGCATACAATGCGCTGGAGGTCGGCGGCGTGATAGTGAACGATATACCTACATACCGTCTCGACCACATGCCTTACGGCGGTGTTAAGATGAGCGGTTTTGGAAGGGAAGGTATAAGATATGCCATGGAGGAGATGACAGAGATGAAACTTCTGGCAGTGGATCCGGGGAAGCCATAAATTTTTCTTGAATTTTTGTGAAATAGGCGTTAGTATACTGTATACAATATCAAAAAAGGGTTAAAGGTTAGAGGTAAATAAACGAAAGGAGGTAACTGAAAGTGGCGTTAAAGATTACTGAGGATTGTGTTGCATGCGGAGTATGCTTGCCGGAGTGTCCGGTCAATGCTATCAGCGAGGGGGATATTTATGTCATAGACCCTGCAACATGCGTAGAGTGTAAAGGGTATTATGATGAGCCGAAGTGCGCAGAGGTTTGTCCTGTTGACTGCTGTGTGCCGGCATAATTATGGGTTTTAGGGATTAGGGGTTAGGGGATAGCCCTGACCCTTGAACCCTTCTTTGGAGAAAATAATAAAATGAAAGACTTTGCAATATTCTGGGGCTGCACAATACCAGCCCGTTTTCCATTTCTTGAAAAATCAACGCGGATGGTTCTGGAGGGTTTTGACCTGCCCTACAGAGACCTCGACGGCTTTACATGCTGTCCTGAGAAATCGCTTGTAAATAATGTTGATCACGGCCTGTGGGTTCTTACTGCCGCAAGAAATATCGCTCTTCTGGATAAGGCGCAGGTTGATCTTGTAAGCCCATGCACTGGCTGCGCATCCAATCTTGCGACAGTTAATTCAGAGCTTCATATGAATCATAAAGATAAAGAGAGGGTTAACAAGATATTAAAAGAGGTCGGCCTGGAATTTAAAGGCAAAAGCAAGCTCCGTCATCTTGTGCCGTTTTTCCATGACGAGGTCGGCATCCCAAAAATAAAGAATAAGATTGTAAAGCCGCTAAGCGGCATGAGGGTTGCAATCCACTACGGCTGTCATATGATACGGCCGAGCCATGCCTTGAAAAACGACGACCCGCTCGACCCGAGAAAGTTTGACAACCTCATAAAGGCAATGGGCGCGGAGAGCGTCCAATACATGACAAAAATGCTCTGCTGCGGTCAGGGACTTGACAGGGTTGACCAGCATGAAAATGCCCTGCATTTTGCAAGGCTCAAACTTAAGGAATTAAAGGCTATGAATGTTGACGCAATGGCGCTTTGCTGTCCTTCCTGCTATCTCCAGTTTGACAACAACCAGTTCCTGATGGAAAAGGAAGGGGAAAAATTCGGCATTCCGATACTCTATTTTACAGAGCTTATGGGGCTTGCAATGGGATATAAGCCTGAAGAGTTAGGCATTGATTCCCACAGGATTGACGCAAACGGTTTCATGGAGAAGTGGGAGAGGCTTAACAGGGAACTCACAAAGACAGAAGAAATCACGAGGGCAATGGAGGCGGGCTTTGGAATCGCTCAACCTTAAATTGTTAGAGGTGTGCTCAAGATGCGGCGCATGTTATCATATATGCCCATCGTGCCTTAATCTGCCCGATTACGACCCAAGGGCTGTTATAAAAGATATACTGGCCGGCAAATATGAAAAATGGTTGGATCACAAATCCATCTATCAGTGTCTTGAATGCCACCACTGCCTTGAGATATGTTTCCAGCACTACGGTTTTGAAAATGCAATGGCCGCTATGAGGACAGTTGCGTCAAAGAAGGGTATGACACCGCCTCAGGTAAAGAGAGGCTGGGACATGTTTATAAAAACGAGCAGACTCGGCGAGCCAATGGCATCGGCAAGAAAGAAGCTGAATTTGCCGGAGGCCGCAAAGAGCGGGGCAGAGGATTTTAAGAAGATGGTGAAAATATACCAGGAGGAAAAAACAGCAGGCACTAAGGAGTAGGACTGCTTACTGAAATATTATTATGAGCTACGATTTTCAGAAAGACATATCAGGCTGCGGCCTTGTCGGCATTATAAATAAGGACGGCAAGAGGATTGACGGCAGTTACATAAAAAAATCTCTCTGCCTTATGAACGACAGGGGGAACGGGCTTGGCGCAGGATATGCGGCATACGGCATATATCCAAAATATAAAGACCTGTATGCGTTTCATATAATGTATGACGAGCCGTCGGCAAAGACCATTGCCGAGGAGTATCTTAAAATCAACTATCACATTGAGAAAAAGGAAGAGATGCCGACCGCGCCTGTGGAAGGGATTACAATACACCCCATCCTGTGGAGGTATTTTGTAAAACCTCTCGCTCAAAAGGCAGAGAGGGAGATGGCAGACCTTTCCGACGACGATTTTGTTGTGCGGACCGTAATGAAGATAAACTCCGAGATAGACGGCGCATATATATTCTCGAGCGGTAAAAACATGGGGGCGTTCAAGGGCGTTGGCATGCCTTCGGCCATTGCCGGATTTTTCAGGCTTGAAGAGTATGAAGGCTATATATGGACAGGCCACACGAGATTCCCTACAAACACGCCGGGCTGGTGGGGCGGCGCTCATCCGTTTACGCTCCTTGACTGGTCAATTGTGCACAACGGTGAAATATCATCCTATGGAATCAACAAGAGATACCTTGAGATGTACGGGTATAAGCTGACCCTTTTGACTGACACAGAGGTTGTTGCATATCTTTTTGATTTGCTTGTAAGGAGGCACGGCCTGGATATACCCACTGCATGCACTGCCCTTGCAGCGCCTTTCTGGAAAAATATTGACGATATGGATGGAGATAAACGAGATGCAATGACTGCGATTAGAATGGTATACGGCAGCGCCTTGATGAACGGCCCATTTTCTATCTTATTCGGACACAGCAAAGGTCTCGTCGGATTAAATGACAGGATTAAATTAAGGCCCCTTGTCGCGGCAATAAAGGGAAAGACTGTTTATATGGCGAGTGAAGAATCTTCGATAAGGGAAATCTGTCCAAGCCCTGATAAGGTCTGGGCGCCGCGGGCAGGGGAGCCTGTGATTGCAGAGTTGGAGGCGTAAATGTTTAAGAGTCTGGCAACGCCGGAATTTCTGGCTAAAATAGATACAGAAAAATGCATAAGGTGCAAAAGGTGCATACAGAACTGCGGCTGGGGTGTGTATTCATGGGGCGGGAATAATGTCCTTATTGATACATTCAAATGCGTAAAATGCCTGAGGTGCTATCACTATTGTCCTGAAGAGGCGATTACAATAGAAGACAACCCTGTCCGATACAGAAACAATGCAAACTGGGGTTTTTACAATATAAGAAATATCAAAAAACAGGCAGAGACAGGCGGCATCCTGCTGACAGGCATGGGAAGCGATATGCCATATCCTGTGCTCTTTGACAGTCTCCTGATAGACGCATGCCAGGTTACAAATCCGTCCATTGACCCGCTGAGAGAGCCGATGGAGCTAAGGACATACCTCGGCAAAAAGCCTGCAAGGCTTGAATTTGAAAAAAGCCCTGACGGCAAATCAAAACTCAAGACAAAGATGCCTCCGCAGATAAAGCTGGATTTACCGTTCATATTTGCGCCTATGTCATACGGCTCCATAAGCTTGAATGCGCAGAAGACCCTTGCCATAGCCGCAAAGGAACTTGGCATTGTAATGAATACCGGAGAAGGCGGGCTGCATGAGGAAATTTACCCCTATCGCAGCAATATAATAGTTCAGGTGGCATCAGGCAGGTTTGGCGTAAATCCCGATTACTTAAATGCCGGGGTCGCTGTTGAAATAAAGATCGGCCAGGGCGCAAAGCCTGGAATCGGCGGACACCTCCCCGGAGAAAAGATACCCCTTGATATTGCTAAAACGAGGATGATACCTGTCGGCACAGATGCGCTTTCGCCGGCCCCGCAGCATGACATCTATTCAATAGAGGATTTAAGACAGCTCATATACGCTATAAAAGAGGCGACAAATTACACAAAGCCTGTTTCAGTAAAGATTGCGGCTGTGCACAATGTTGCCGCGATTGCATCAGGCATTGTGAGGGCAGGCGCGGATATTGTTTATATAGACGGGTTCAGGGGCGGCACAGGCGCAGCGCCTTCTACTATAAGAGACCATCTCGGCATTCCGATAGAACATGCGATTGCCGCGGTTGATGAAAGGTTAAGGCAGGAAGGCATAAGGAACGAGGCCTCTATCATAGCCGCAGGCGGCATACGGAGCAGCGCGGATGCTGCCAAGGCGATTGCGCTCGGCGCGGATGCCTGCGCCATTGGGACAGCGGCGCTTATAACAATGGGCTGCACTGTCTGCGGCAAGTGCTATACAGGCAACTGCTCCTGGGGCATAACAACACAGAGGCCTGAGCTTACAGTAAGGCTTGACCCCGAAATATTTGCAGAACGGCTTATAAATCTAATCCACGCATGGACACATGAACTGAAGGAGATACTCGGGGCGCTTGGCATAAATGCAGTAGAGAGCCTGAGGGGCAGCAGGGAAAGACTGCGCGGCGTCGGCATGGATGCGCAAACACTGGATATACTGGGTGTGAAGCCGGCAGGGAGATGAAAAAGAGGTTAAGGCTGAGGTTGAGGAAACTCTAAACCTTAACCTTAACCTCAACCTGTCTTTAAGAGGAGATTATGCTTACCATAGACGCAAAAGGGGTTTACTACAGAGACTTGAACAGCAAGGTTCGGGATGCTGTTTCCAAAGGCGAGAAGGAGATACTCCTCAAAAATGTCAACGGCCAGTATTATATCGGAGACGGCCTGCAGGGCGATGCAACAATCACTGTTGAGGGCGTGCCGGGCAATGACCTTGCCGCATTTATGGACGGTCCTACAATTATTATAAAGGCCAATGCGCAGGATAATATCAGCAACACTATGAATAGCGGAAAGGTTATCGTCCACGGCAATGCAGGCGACGTCCTTGGATACGGCATGAGGGGAGGGAAGCTTCACATCAAAGGCGATGTCGGCTACAGGGTCGGCATCCATATGAAGGGATATAAAAAGCAGATGCCGGTTATTATTGCAGGAGGTAAGGCAGGGGATTTTTTTGGCGAATATATGGCAGGCGGTGTGCTGATACTATTGAATCTGGACGGCGATAAAAATGACAACAGGAACATAGTCGGCGACTATCTTGGCACAGGCATGCACGGCGGGACAATATTTATAAGGGGAGATGTTGATAAAAAACTGTGCGGCGCAGAAGTGGGGGTAAGTGATTTAAGCGAAGAGGATACCAAACTCCTTACAGATTATTTGAAGGATTACTGCAATGATTTCGGCCTTAAATTAGACGAGATTATGAAGACCCCTTTCAAAAAACTTATTCCAGCATCATTAAGACCATACGGAAATCTCTACGCATATTAAAAGGCTATGGGCTTGAGGTTAAGAAGAAAGGGGATTTGACCTGCGCTTTCAGTACTTAAAAGTAGAAGCGGCTTAAAAATCTTTAGATGCCTGGTTATGTCGGGTCTTCTCATTAAATTGTCCGCAGAGAGCGACAGATATTCTTCAGCCGCCAGATCACGCCACCGCAGCAGTTCCTTTCTGAAGCCCCTACGGGAATTTGACTCTACCGTGAGGTCTGTTAAATAAAGTATCCTTTCGTAACAGAGTTTTAAACCCTCTTTATCCAGAGGAGAAAATAATCTTTTTGCCCTGTTCATCTCATTTGCTATCATGAGTATCTGCTGCGCAGGTGAAAAAGACGACCATCTCTCTTGTGTAAGCGCGGAGTGCTGAGCCATTTATAAACCCTCTCCCTTTCCTATTAAATCAAAGGTTATCTTTTTAATCTTTTCCCGCAAATCCTCGTTTGCGATTTCCATGCTGTTGTTTCCCTGAGATGGGCGAATATTGATCAGACTTGTATATTCAATACAGCCGGTCTCACCCTTGCCCGGGTAATAATTAGCGCCCCAGATATCTTTCTGTTCGCTTCCATTTTCAAGCAATAACTGTTCTCCGTCCGCATAGAGCTCGCCGCCTATGGCAATCCGCCTCTTTTTCACATCAACGGTGTACTTCACCATATCCTTGAAGCCTTCAGCAACAAGCTTTTTCAATTCATCTCTATCTATTTTTGAGTCTATCAGT
>JBBTFC010000038.1:4695-15888 GCA_038042015.1 Deltaproteobacteria bacterium | reverse complement strand
GAAAACGCAAGGGCAGTCTCCGCTATCTCTTTTGCATCTGAATACTTAATAGACCTGATTATCTTTTTTACCTTCAGTATTGAAAGGGCGTTCATGCTCAACTGGTCTAATCCGAGGCCCAATAGAATCAGGGCGTGTTCCGGCTCGCCTGCCATCTCTCCGCATACGCCAACGGCAATGCCTGCGCTGTGCGCGGCGCCCACTACATTTTTTATAATCCTCAGCGCCGCAGGGTGCAGGGGTTCATATAAATATGCCACATGCTCATTGACTCTGTCTATAGCAAGGGAATACTGAAGAAGATCGTTTGTGCCTATGGAAAAAAAATCCACCTCTCTTGCAAGGATATCCGCAATAATTGCAGCAGACGGAACCTCTATCATTGCGCCTACAAATATCTTTGGATTAAATGGTTTTTGCTCTTTCCTCAATTCTTCTTTGGCCTCCTCCATAATGGCCTTTGCCTTTCTCAGTTCCTCCATCCCTGATATCATGGGAAACATTATTTTAAGATTTCCATATACGCTGGCCCTAAGTACCCCTTTAAGCTGCGTCTTAAAGATATCCGGCTCCTTGAGACAAAAGCGGATAGCCCTCAGCCCCATAGCTGGATTCATCTCCGGAGCAAGCTCCATCTGAGAAAGAAATTTATCTCCGCCTATGTCAAGTGTGCGGATAATTGTCGGGTGAGGAGAAACCCTTTCAACTACATCCTTATAAACCTTGAAGTGTTCATCCTCGGTAGGAAGGTCTTTCCTGTTCAGATATAAAAACTCGGTCCTGTAAAGCCCGATGCCTTCAGCCCCGTGGTCAATAAGGGATGGTATCTCTTCTACCATTTCTATATTCCCCATAAGCCTTACCCTTCTGCCGTCCAGCATCTCAGCCGGTAATTTTTTATAGTGATGGAGTAATTTCTCGTAATCAGAGTACTGCCCCTTTTTCTTTTCATAGTCCCTGATAACCTTTTTAGACGGGTTTATGACCACCATGCCGCTTGTGCCGTCTATAATAAGCGTATCGCCTGCATTTACCTTCTGGGTTATGTTTTCCAGACCGACAACTGCCGGTATTTCAAGAGACCTGGCCACAATGGCTGTATGGGATGTCTTTCCGCCGATGTCTGTTAAAAATCCCAAAACCTTCCCCTTCACCATCTGGACGGTGTCAGTTGGCGCAAGGTCATGGGCAATCACGATCACCTCTTCCTTTATCTCCGCAATGGTCTCATGTTTTTTCCCCATGAGATTTTTTAAAACCCGGTCGCAGATGTGATCTATGTCCGAACCCCTCTCCCGTATATATTCGTCATCAATAGAGTCAAAGAAATCCCTTATCTCTTTCATAACCATCCGGATAGCCCATTCTACGTTGACCTTTTCATTTTTAATGGTCTTTATTGTATCGTCTATGAGCATCTTATCTTCCAGCATCAAAAGATGCGCATCAATGATACGGATATGCTCTTTGCCCTTCACATCATTTAAAAGTTTATTTCTTATCTTCAGGAGTTGATCCTTTGATTCCTGAACCGCTTTTTTAAACCGTTTTACCTCTAACGGGATATAAGCCAAGTCTAAATAACAGTAGGCAGGCGTCTCCAATCTTCCGCCCTCCACAAGAAATGCTCTGCCAATGCTTATGCCGGGTGAAACGCCTATGCCCTTTAATACAATGTCGGTTCTGCCAGGTTCAGCCATTATTCTTCTCCAAACTTCCCATCTATCAATGCCTGTAATACTGCAATTGCGTCTTTTGCATCCACTCCGTTCGCCTTGATAATAATCTTGCTGCCGCATCCGGCAGCAAGCATCATTACACCCATAATACTCTTTCCATTTACCTCCTGACCATCTTTCTCCACAAAGATATCAGCGCCAAATTTGTTTGCTGCCTGCACAAACTGCGCAGCCGCCCTTGCATGGAGGCCAAGCTTGTTCCCTATGGTAAATGTCTTTTTGATATAAGAATTTTCTTTAGCATTCATAATCAGCCAACCCTTTGGAGCATATTCATAATAATTAGAAATACAAATGCCGGCAAAAACAATAGGTATATCGCCAGAGAAACGGATGTCCCTTTTCTTAAAAGTATGGATAATAATATCGTCGCAGTTGTTATAAAACCTGTTATCAAAAACAAAACTCTCGTTCCCAAGCTCCAGCTTGGGAACGAGAGAAGTTCATTAGGCTGTATTCCAAACATCCCTGTCTTGAACAGCTTAAACATCAAAGCTGCAACCATGATGCCAAGAAGGCCTGTAGCAATAATGCGAATCCTCAAAGCCTGCTCAGGCAATCCCAATGTTTTGATATATTCTACAACATCCTCGCCGAGCTTATATCCTTTATGCAAACCGAACCATCTCATCCAGATATGAAAAAGATTATATACCACAAGAAACACAAGAGGGCCCCAGAGGCCCCAGATAAGAGCTGATAAAACTCCGAGGACAGAGGCAATGGGCCTTACAGATCCCCAGAAAAATGTATCTCCTATAGCGCCGTAAGGTCCGATAAGGCTCTCCTTAAAAGAGGTAATATTCCCAGCATCCAGTTTCCCATCTTTCACATCTTCCTCCATTCCTATAACAGCGCCAAGAATGGGTGAAGCCATATATGGATGGGCATTATAAAAAACCATGTGCCTTTTAAGGGCTGCAGAGGCCTGGTCTCTATCTTTGTACATATCCTTTATCGCAGGGGCTATTGCAGACGCAAATCCAAGACCTTGCATCTTTTCGAAACTCCATGCGGACTGAATAAAAAAGGAATTTAAAAAAACCTTAAATATGGTAAATCTGCCTATCATCTTATTACCATCGCAAGGAGAGTAACCGCAAAAAATGTTGCCGCTAAGAATACAGTCAGAGATCTGCTGCCGTATAATGCGCTGTAGGCGGAAGAAAGACCTGTTGCGCATGCGGCGCCAACGGCAAATGGCAAAGACATAACAACAACACGAGGCAAAAGCGGCAATAATATATACACGAGCAGCACGCCGCTAAACGTTAAAACAAATATCGTTAAAAGGTTTAAGGCAAAAAAAACACCAAGTCCTTTCAGATTATTTGTTCCAACGGCTTTAATAAACCCTTTGTCCAATCCTGCAAGCGCAGCATTGAAAAGCCGTACATTAAAAACCCGCGCAGCGGCATCCGCTTTCCTGCAAATAATATCCATAGGGATTACTATTAAAATTGCGAAACCCAGAATAAAAAATATATCAGCGCTGCCAAATCCCACCAAATACCAATTGGGAAAGACAGCAATATCTATTACGCCTAACGCCTTTTGCCCTATAAGCGATACGGCTGTAATTACCACTGTCAGCATTGTCTCATGAGGCGGTATATAGCCTCCTATAGGAAGCTCGCCAATAAAAAGGAGTTCCAATACCCCGCCTATCAACAAACCCGTCATTGCATCACCCAATATATAACCAATGACAGGCGATGCAACAAGCGGCCTTGAAAGCATCACTTGAAAGGCCGCAGTTCTATCAAGGGAAAGAAGTCCGCCCACTGCAGACGCTAAAAAACACTGATAGACAACACCCTTCAACTTCCCGCTCCTGTCCTTAACATATCAACCGGCCTATCCGACGGCACAGCCCGTATATCCAACTCTATCCCCTGTTTTAAGAGATATTGCAATATATCCTCATCCTCTTTGTCAATGTATACAGACGGGGTAATCTCCCTCCCGCCTTGGCGGGCGTTATGATGATGGATATTCCCGATATTCACATTGGAAATTATGAATCCTTTATTATATGCCTGCAATAGCTCCTTCAGGGTAGAAAATATTATAATTATCCTTTCTTTGTTCATATCCTCTGATATCATATCCCTTAGCGCTTCTTCTATGCCTTCAACCTTTATCGCCAGAGCCGTTGAACTGCATGACTCTATGGCAATCCTCTGTATGCGGTTATTTTTAACCGCATCGCTTGCAACTATAACCCGTGTTGCCTTGCAAAAGGGCGCCCATGCCTCCACTATCTGGCCATGAACCAATCTGTCATCAACTCTAATCAGCGCTACGCTCATTTTCACACCTTTCCCTTAAGCATCTCACTCGCCAGCACTATGCTTTTCTGGCCATGCTCCTTCAAAAGCATCGCCAGTTCGGGGAGGGTCTTATCAGTTCTATGGCCGGTAAACTTCAGGAGCATTGGCAGATTCACTCCTGTCAATATCTCTACCTTGCCTGGTTCAAGGAACGAAAGGCCTATGTTTGACGGCGTGCCGCCGAACATATCAGTCAGGATTATGACGCCATCCTCTTTGTTCATGGTTTTAATATTATTAGAAATTGCATCGCTGATGCATTTTGCGCTGTCGCAGGGATCGATAGAGATACATCTTACATTCTCCAGCCTGCCTGCTATGCCCTCGGCTGTAGCAATAAGAACCTCTGCCAACTTTCCATGGGTTATTATTATTGCGCCAATCATAAAATTCAAGACAGGTTGAGGTTAAGGTTGAGAAAAATCATTACTTGTCTTTCCTTAGCCTTAGCCTTAACCTCAACCTTAACCTTTTAAGTTCTATCTATATCTCTATGCCGCTTCTTGAGAATACACCTTTCAAAGGAAATTTCATCTGCAAGAAAATCAACTATTGAAACAGATCTATGTCTGCCGCCAGTGCAGCCGATGGCGATTGTAAGACATGTCTTCCCTTCCCTTAAGTAGCTTGGGATAAGAAAATTGAGGAGGTTTTCAAACCTAACAAGGAACTCCTTTGTCTCTTCTTTGTTTAAAACAAACTCCTTAACCCTATTGTCCCTGCCATCCAAATCTTTAAGCCCCTCCACAAAGTAGGGATTGGGCAGAAATCTTACATCCATTATCATATCCGCATCTGATGGGATGCCGTATCTGTAACTAAACGAAACCAGCTGCACAACCATCTTCTCCTGCGATAGCGGGCCTGAAAAATACCCTCTTATAATCTCTTTTAACTGGTGAACATTATATCCGGAGGTATCTATAATTTTAGTGGCTGCCGTTTTTACTGAAGCCAGCATATCCCTCTCCCGTTTTATCCCGTCCAGAGAGCTTTCCCCCTCTGAGAGCGGATGCCTTCGCCGTGTCTCGCTAAAGCGTCTCAAAAGCGCATCATCAGATGCCTCCAGATATATAAGCTCTGCATTATAACCGCTGTCCGTCATCTCCTTTAATACGATCGGAAGCTCTTTAAGGAATTCCCTCTCCCTCACATCCACAACAATTGCCACCTTGCTTATTTCAGCAGATTGATTTGAAAGTTCCATAAATTTTGGCAGAAGCACAACAGGGAGGTTGTCAACACAGAAAAAATTTAAGTCCTCCAAAACTTTAATAGCTGTGCTTTTACCGGCCCCGGAAGGGCCGCTTATTATAATAAGGCGAACATTTTTCATCGTTTGTTCCGAAAATCCATATTCAAATCTCCCCTAACCCCTCTTTGCTAAAGAGGGGGAACTCATTTATCTCCCCCTTTGTAAAAGGGGGATTAAGGGGGATTTTCATAGCCCTTTATGAGCCAAAGGCTCGTGAGGGTTTCACCTTTTTTTATTCTGCATTACAGCCATATCCAGCCTTTTCTTAAACTCCAACGCCGAATGATAGCCCATTATCTTCAATAGTTGATTTCTGGCCGCAATCTCCACTATTGTAGCAACACTCCTGCCCGGGCTGACAGGGATCCTGTGAAAAGGGAGTTTTACCCCGAGTATTTCATATACCCCTTCCTCAAACCCCAGCCTGTCATATTCCTCGTCATGACCCCATTGCGCCAATTCCACAACAACATCCATCTGTTTCTTTTCCCTTATGGCAGTGATGCCAAACAGGTCTCTCACATTTACAATGCCAAGCCCCCTTACCTCCATGTGGTATTTTATAATATCAGACGCTATGCCAAAAAGGGTAGTCGGAGATATCCTCTTTATTATAACTGCATCATCTGCAATGAGCCTGTAGCCTTTTGTAATAAGGTCTAATGCGCACTCGCTCTTGCCGATGCCGCTCTTGCCCAGTATCAGCACACCCACACCCAGGACATCAACAAAAACGCCATGTATGGTTGTCGTTGGCGCCAGCCTTTCTTCCAGATACTTGGTAAATCGTTCAATAAACAGAGAGGTGGTAAGATGTGTGGTTAAAAGAGGAATATTCTTCTCTTCCGCAAGATGGAATAAAAAAACAGGCAGGTTTTGTTTTTTTGTAATTATAAAACAAGGGGTAGCTGCCTTCTTAAGCCTTTTAAGCGCTTCTTTGAGCCTGTCAGAAGTGAGGCCATTTAAATATTCTATCTCAGCCTTTCCGAAAATCTGTATCCTTTCAGGATGAAGCTGCTCTTTCAGGCCTGTCAATAACAATCCGGGTTTCTGGATTCGGGATGTAGTTACCTTGTTTGAAAGACCTTTTTTACCGCCCGCAAGTCTAAGTCCAAATCTTTCTGCGGTCTCTTTTAACAGTTCATCTACCGTGATAGTTATAATATCCTTAGCCGTCCTATTCAACTGAGTTTCCTGTCCTCTTCAACTATTATGTTATATATTTCTTCCTGGGTAGATGCCTCCATAAGCTGCTTTCTAAATCCGGCGTCTTTTAAAAGACTGGATATTCTGGCCAGGATCTTGAGATGCGCTGTATTAGAATCTTCCGGCGCCGCTATCAGAAAGAACAGATGGGCAGGCCTTTCATCCATAGCCTGAAATTCCACCCCTTTAATGCTTCTGCCAAAGAGGAGGACAATAGCATTCACACCTTTAAGCCGCACATGAGGTATTGCAACGCCATAACCAATGCCGGTGCTGCCAAGCCTTTCCCTTTCAAGAATCGCCTCTAAGAGCTTATCCTTATTAAGATCAGCAAACCTGAAGGCAAGTTTTTCGGCCATCTCTTCAAGCGCTTCACGCTTTTCATGCCCTTTAAGGTCGGGTATTATACAATCTTGGTTTAGAATGTCAGCAAGCTTCATGATATCAAAACAACCTCTTCCTCTTACAGGCCGAGAGAACACCCATAGCCTCTCTGTATTTTGTTATTGTCCGCCTTGCAATATTTATCCCTGAGCCTCTGAGTATTTCCAATATCTTCTGGTCGCTCAACGGTTTAGTTGCGTCCTCCGCAGCATAGATATTCTTAATCTTTTCCACAACACTTTTAGCCGACATATTGTCTGCTCTATCGGTTGTATTTATCTTAGGGCTGAAAAAATATTTCAATTCAAATATGCCGTGCGGCGTATGGGCATATTTATTTGAAGTAACCCTGCTTATGGTGGACTCATGCATTCCAACATCTGCCGCCACATCCTTCAGGATAAGGGGCTTTACAAAACAGGGGCCGTTATCAAAAAACTCTCTCTGAAATTTTACGATGCTTTGCGCCACCTTATATATGGTACGCTGCCTCTGGTGAATGCTTTGTATAAGCCATCTGGCTGAACGAAGTCTTTCCTGCACATACGTCTTTGTTGCGTCGGTTCCTCTCCCATTTTTAGCGAGTAGTGTCATGTAATAAGGGCTTATCTTCAATTTCGGAAGGCCATTTTCATTAAGAAATATTACATAATCTCCGTCCATCTTCTGTATATATATGTCAGGAATTACCCAATTGGCTTCGGACTGACCGTATGTGCTGCCAGGGCGGGGGTAAAATCCCATAATTACCTTTACTGCATCTATAACATCAGCCATCGGGATATTTAAGTCAGCCGCTATTTTCTTATAATTCTTGTTTTTAAGATTAATAAGATGATGGTTGATTATCTCTTCAACAATCCTGTTCCTGCAGCCAAGGAATTCAGCCTGTGTTAAAAGACACTCCTTCAAGGTTCTTGAACCCACACCTATCGGGTCAAACTGCTGAATCTTCTTAATAGTACCCTCAACAATATCTTCGCTTACACCGATTGCCGTTGCAATTTCCTGCATTATAGACTTTAAGTAAGATGTTTCATCCCCATTATTTTCACCAATCCTTAAATAACCGTCTTCATCAATATTGCCTATTATAAATTCTCCAGCCAGCATCTCTTCTGAAGTTAAAGATGAGAGATGAAGCTGCCACATCAGGTGTTCCACAAGTGTCGGCTTTTTAGTAAGGGTGGCCTCAATGGGGGATTCCTCTGATTCCTCTGAAAAGTTGGCGCCCCTCAGGGGCCTCTCATAGCAATTTTCTAAATATGCCTCCCAATCTACCTCTCTCGCTTTTTGCGGGTTCAATTGAGCATCAGAAGTTGACTCTGCGGCATCCTGAACGCCATCTTCCTCCAAGGTGGGATTGCTTTCCATTTCTTCTCTCACCATTTCCGCAAGCTCAAGCCTTGAAAGCTGGAGGAGTTTTATGGCAAGCTGGAGCTGCGGCGACATCATAATCTGCTGCGACAATCTTATGTCTTGTCTTATTTCATGCGCCATAGGTTTTAAATTAAAGTGTCAAAGTGTCCGAGTATCAGAGAATCATAGTAAAAACTTTGACTCTTTGACCCTTTGACTCTCTGACTCTATATTACTGAATTTTTCCCCCAGATACGCCTCTCTTACCTTCTTGCTTTCCATTATCGTATCAGGCGTCCCTTCCTCTATTATCTTTCCTCCATCTATGATATAGGCCCTGTCGCATATCCCAAGTGTCTCACGCCAATTATGGTCTGTCAGCAAAACACCGATGCCTTTATTCTTCAACTTGATTATTATATCCTGGATATCAGCCACTGCTATCGGGTCTATGCCGGCAAACGGCTCATCCAATAATATGAATAAAGGCGAATTAACCAGAGACCGCGCTATCTCAACCCTTCTCCTCTCGCCGCCTGAAAGGGCGTATGCCTTGCTGTCCTTTAGATGGGTTATGCCAAGCTCCTCAAGAAGACCCGAAAGCCGCGCCTCCTCTTCATCCTCCGATAGCTCAAGAAATTCAAGCACTGCCTTAATATTTTCTCCTACAGTAAGTTTTCTGAAAACAGACGGCTCCTGCGGAAGATAGCTTATGCCCTTCCTTGCCCTCTTATACATTGGAAGATGCGTAATATCCTCTTCGCCCAGAAACACCTCGCCGGATTCAGGGCCGATAAGGCCCACTACCATATAAAATATAGTTGTCTTGCCTGCCCCGTTCGGCCCCAAAAGCCCTACTACCTCACCCGGCCCGACTTCCATGCCCACCCCGTCCACTACCCTTCTGCCTTTAAAGGATTTTATAAGATTATTAGTTGAAAGCTTAATTACTTGCATTTTACCTTGGTTTTTTCATCCTTTGGATGCACAACTGCCTTAACTCTATTATTTGCGCCACCTTCTACCAAACTTTTATCTTCATCCAGAAAGATGGTTATCTTATCGCCTTTAACAACATCACAATCCTCTTTTACCTGCGGTCTTCCTGTAAGAATAACTGTCCTGTTCTCTCTGGTGTAAACTGCCTTTTCTCCGGTTGCCACCTTGTTTAACTGAACTATCCTGACATTCCCTATTGCTATCATTTCTTTTATCTCTTTACCGTCGGCATAATAGACATACAGCTCTTTTGCATAAAGCGTATAATCCTTCTGCTCCGCCTTCACATCGCCTTTAAATATAACAAGATTCTCCTTCTTCCTTGCCTCCATGTTGTTGGAGGTAATTGTTATAGGCTGGCTTTCCGGCGACGGTGAGACAGGAGAGGGGGGGGCGGCAACTTTTTTTTCTCCGGCAAAACTGGGGGCAGTAAGCAGCAAAAATACAGACACCAGACACCAGACACCAGACTTGTGACTTGTAACTTGTAACCGTCTTTTATAGCGCCGCATCTTGCACCACTGTCCTGACATTTGCAAACACAGAAACCCTTTCTGTTATCATATCTGCCAGAAATCCGGTTCCTTCAATATTAATACCCGGACCTGTAAAAAACACCCTGTCTTTTGTGCTTATCTGTCTAACCCCTGCGATATACTGTAGCGAGTCGGTTTTAAGTTGATAGTTGTCAGTTGATGTAACCACCACATTTCCAACAATATCCATGTCCTTGCTGTCATTCCTCAACCTGCCTTCCCTTCCTATTAATGTATAGTTCTCTCCATTTTGAGAATAAAATATAACCTTTACATTCTCAAAAACCGTCAGATTGTCATCTTTAAAATACTGGGCTGAGTCTGCCTCAAGCTCCCATTCCTTTTGGCCATCTCTGGTCTCCACATATCTGGCCTTCTCAATCCTTATGTCCGCCTTAGAGGATTTTACCAATGTGCCGCTCAATCCTTTATGTATTTTATTATTTATATAAAGGAATGTCCCGACAGCAAATACCGCTGCAATGAGAAATATAACAAGGATAGGCTTAATCATGCGTTTCATAGCAAAAATTATACCACTTTCATTAAATATGTAAAGATTTTTCCATCACCTCAGCCCATCTGCCCTGCGTCTTGAGTATCAACTCGCATACCTCGCGGACTGCGCCGTAGCCTCCGTTTTTTACCGTCACATAGTCAACATACTTTTTTACATCCTTTACCGCATCCCTTACAGCAATGGCAAAACCAACCTTGCGTAAAAGCGGTATGTCAACCAGTTCATCTCCGATATACGCAACCTGTTCTGAAATTAACTCTTTCCTTTTCAATATATCCTCCAGCGCTGCAACCTTATCCATAGCTTTCTGGTATACCAGCTCTATCCCAAGGTTTTTTGCCCTGTGAAGGACAACATTGGATTCTCTGGCAGTGATTATCGCCACATCTATCCCTACCCGCATCAGGAGCTTTATGCCGTGCCCGTCCTTCACATCAAATACCTTTGTCTCTTTCCCCTCATCGTCATAAATAATACGGCCGTCGGTCATAACGCCGTCAACATCAAGGGCAAGGAGTTTTACAGCCTTTATCTTTTTTATAAAATTAGGAGATATTTTATTGGCCACGATTCCTTCCTTTACCCCCACACCAAAGATTTTGGCGTGGGGGGTTACATTGATTCTATCTTAATTTTAAAACCTGTTTCAAATGTCTTATCAATAGAGATGTCCCAGAAAAATAAAAGACATGAGCCCTGGAATATCTTTTCAAACCCGGCCTCGGAAAGGGAAACTGTCTCTATCGGAAATCTCCAAAAAGATGTGTCTTTATCAAAGCTGAAAGACACCCTCATCTTTGTCCATTTATCCACCATGCTTATCTGTCTGATACCGGCAATCTCTCCGGCGCTTCCAAGTCCT
>JBBTFC010000038.1:0-4595 GCA_038042015.1 Deltaproteobacteria bacterium | reverse complement strand
TCTGCTCAAGATTTGTCACAAGATATTTTATATCTATCTCATTACCTTTTACAAACAGATCCTTTTCAACCCTTATGCGATGCCCCTCTCTGCTCAAAATAAATCTTACATCTTCTAACTTCTGACCCCTGATAGAAGCATTCAGGGGCTGGCTTCTGACTCCTGACTTCCTTTCATACGGCCTATCAATAAAATCGCCAAGCTCTTCATACGTCGACATTCTAAAAGCATCCAACGTCTCTTCCTTTTTCAAAAAATGGTCGACCAAAGACACCCTCCGATATTTGTCAAAGAAGAGATATTTTTCCAGATCTTCTTCCTTTGACACGGTTAAATCGTGGATGCTCTTAGCCTCGCCTTTATTTGTCTCACTACTTTGTCTCTTGACCCTATGATGATACCCCTCTTCCCACCGTGAAAGGGTGTTGGAAAGATTTACACACTTTGGCCTGTAATCCATTTCTATAAGCGAACCGCCGTTATGAGGACTAAAAAAAAGATTGAGCTGCGGTGTCCTGATAAGAATCTCATTAAATGTATCAGCGTCAAAGTCCGCTTCCTGTATTATGATTTCGGATTTCGGATTTTGGATTTTGGATTTTAATTCCGCAATCCGCAATCCGCAATCCGCAATCTCTTCAATAAGATTCTCCGCCTTAATCAGATTCTCATAAACCGCCCTCCGGAGGTGCGGCAGATAAAGCCCGCCGAACACCCCATGCCAGTATGCGTCATTGCACTGCGCCATGTATAAATGAGAAGTAGTGGCGATTCGCGAATCGCCGCTACTTCTGACTTCTTCGCTCACCATCAGCATCCTCTTGTGCAGCCAGTTTGCCTCAGGATATTTGGCAAAGAAATTTCTCCAAAAACCTCCCTGCAAAAATCTCTTAATCCTTTCTCCATCCTGCCATGTCTTGACTTCGTTAATCAAATTAGTATATGTCTCAGCTGCCTCAGCAGGCAGTGCCCATTCACCCATCTCTATATAAGATGTTGTGGGGAGATAGACCCTTCCAAGCGGTTCGTTATCATCTATATATTCAGAAAAGGTTACCGGCTTAACAAGTTCCTTATTTTCTACTACTGCTTCAAGAAATTTTTTAAGCCACTCCTCTTTGTAGACCCATTGATGCGTGCCCGGCCATGTGCCAAATTTTTCGCCGTCATCAGCAAAGATTGCCGCAGGGTTCGGACCAAGTGTCTCAACCCATCTGATATTTTCTAAAAACTTATCAACCGTTTCAAAAGGTATTATATATCTTAAGCGCTCGCTCCCCGGAAATACCTTCAAGGTCTTGCCCAAATCCTCTGTTATATAATAACCTGTCAACTGTTCTTTCCTCAGTCCGGCCTTCATAAAATGATAGTCGTCCACAACAATATACTCCATGCCGGCCTCTTTTAAATACAGGGGCAACTGCGGCTCCCATATCCTCTCTGCAAGCCACACCCCCCTTGGCCTTTTGCCGAAAACATCTTTCAGCTTATCCGACATCATCCGTATCTGGCCGATCCTGTCCTGCGGCGGTATAACCGCAAGGATTGGCTCATAATAGCCCCCACCCATCATCTCAACCTGTCCCTTATTTACCATCTCCCTGAGCAACTCAATATACTCTATGTGATTTTCCAGAAGCCAGTCCAGAAGATAGCCTGTAATATGAAATGAAAGTTTTATAGACGGATATTTCTTAATCGCTTTAAGAAACGGAAGATAGGCATTTCTATAGCTGTCTTCAATGACATGCCCGAAATTGCCCACAGGCTGGTGGTTATGTACGCAGAAAATAAAATTTGGCAAGTATTATCCTTTTAGATATATACCTTTATAGTCATTCATATCTTTGTAAAGTACTTTCTTACTCCTCTTCTCCCGCCGGCGGTTCTTCGCCGAATGAGCGGAAGATTGTGTCTCTTATCTCTTTCAGCCTCTCTTTAAAATATATCTTCTGGCCGAAGATGTCCTTGACATAGAATATATCCGCTGCCGCATCGCCTTTTGTGGCGATCTTTGCAATGTGGATATAGAGGCCAAGTTTTGAAAGGGCGCTTGTTATTGTATAGAGCAACCCTATCCTGTCCTGCGTGTGGATGTCAATGACGGTAAAGGCGTCCGACACCTCATTGTCAACCTCTATCCTTGTATGCACGCGCGGTTTTGCCTTTTTGTCAAGTATAGAAGGTCCCCGCTTTGCAACAAGTCTTTCCACAAGGACATTCCCTGTGAGCACATCCGCCATGTCCTTCTCCACATTCGCCCATTTATACTCATCTGTAATTACATCGCCCATACTGCTGTTCGTCTGTAGTATATCCAGTACTATCCCGTTTCTCAATGTGTTTATCTGCGCGCCGAGGATATTTATATTATTTGACGCCATAACGCCTGTAATCCTTGAAAAAAGCCCGTGTATATCAAGGGTGCATATAATGACCTCTGTATAACGCCTTTCAAGATTCTGTTTGATGCGCATAACATACGGTTTGCCGTGCAGTTCCTGAACAATCTTCAGATGTTCTGAGATGGCCTCTGTTGAATTTGAAAGAAAATATCTGTGAGGAAGGAGCTGGAAATAGTCTTCAATTATCTCATACGCAATCTCCCCTTCCAGAGATTTTGCAACTTCACCCATGATATTTGGAACCCTCTTTACAGCCTCTTCTACCTCAAATGTCCCCCTCTCCATTATTGTCAATGCCTTGAAATACAGCTCCTGAAACAGCGCGCCCTTCCACTTGTTCCAGACCTCAGGCCCGACAGCCCTTACATCCGCAAATGTAATGAGATACAGGAGATTGAGCCTTTCAATATCTCCCGCCTTTTTCGCAAAATCTATTACGAGCCTTTCGTCATGAAGGTCTCTGTACTGCGCAGTGTCGGCAAGGATAAGGTGGTTCTTTACCAGAAATTTTACAACCGCAGTATCGTCTTCAGAGAGGCCGAGCCTGCCGCATATCCCCGGAACAAGCTCAGCGCCCTTTTCCGCATGCCCTTTCCCCATGGACTTTCCTATATCATGAAGAAGCACGGCGAGCGTCAGGAGTTCCGGCCTTTTTACCTCTTCTATGAGAGTTGCAAGGATGAAAAACTCCTTTTTGTATTCCGACGTCCTGAGTCTTTCCAGCTCCCTTACGGCAAAAAGCGAATGGACGTCCACTGTGTAGACATGATACATATCATGCTGTACCCTGCAAGTAATGTCCCTGAACTCAGGGATGTATCTTTCAAGAAGCCTTAACTTACGCATCTCCTCAAGGGCAGAGAACGCCCTTCCGCTTTTTAAGATATTCATAAAAGAACCTGCGACATCTTTCGAATTTATAAAATCATTATCTACCCTGAAACAATTTTTAATAATCCGCTCCCTGGTAAAATTATCCGTCTTTATGCCGAACTCCTGGCAGTATTCAAATGTCTTCATTATGGCCGGAGGGGAATCCTCAAACACCCTTTCATTTAAGACAGACAGTTCGCCTTGAGATATGCCGAAATCCTTATCAACAGCCTTTTCCATCCTGCGGCCTGACGCGGTTGATAAACCAGCGCCGTGTATACACCTGGAGATAATAAGCGAAGAAAAATAGCTTAAATTGGATGCGTGGCGGTAATACTCCTGCATGAACCTTTCCACTGTAATGGATTCTTTCGTGTCCTCGAAGCCGAATAGTTTTGCGATCCTTTCCTGATGGTCGAATGTCAATTGATCCGCCTTCTTCTTGCTCTCAAAGTGGAGATCGTTTCTGACCCTCCACAAAAAGTCTATAGATCCGTTAATCTTTCCTGTGGAGTCCTTAAGCAAAAATCCTTGTTCTGCGAGCGTCTCTATGTTGTCTATCCCACGGCTTACCTTAGCTATCCACATGGCTGTATGGATGTCTCTCAGGCCGCCTTCCCCCTCTTTCACATTAGGCTCAAGGATGTATACAGAGCCTCCGTATTTCACATGCCTGCTGTTGTTTTCATCCAGTTTGTCGTTTATAAACCGGTCTATATCCTTCTTTCTGAAGACCTCTTTTTTTACCTTGTCGCTAAGCTCGTCAAATATGCCTCTGTCACCGGTTATAAATCTTAAATCCAGCATAGCTGTCTTTGTCTTAAGATCGCTCTTTGCAAGCGAGATGCACTCGTTTACAGACCTTATGCTGAACCCGACATCAAGCCCTGTATCCCACAGGATATACAATATCCGCTGGGTAAGCTTTTCTATGTAAGGGGTAAGCTTATTTGGATGAAGAAGCATCAGGTCTATATCAGACCGGATGTTAAGCTCGCCCCTGCCGTATCCGCCCATCGCAACTACGGCTGTCCTGAAATCGCCCTTAAATCCTTCCCTGCAAAGAGACTCCATCCTCTCGAAAAGCGCCTTGATAAAGAAGTCTATCAGCGCTGTATATCCCTTCACTACATCAAAACCTGAAGCGCCTTGCCTGTGCCTTATCCTCAAAGCCTCCACACCATTATACAAATAGTCCTTGACTGCCTTTAAAATATCACTTCCTGATAAATCCAGTTCTCTTTCCTGGCCACTTACCACTGACCACTGACCACTGCTTTTATTCACCGGCAATCTCCATGACTTTTACATACTCCT
>JBBTFC010000037.1:0-6680 GCA_038042015.1 Deltaproteobacteria bacterium | reverse complement strand
TTATCTTATGCTATGATAGAAAAGCTTTATTGTTAGTTTTTACCTGCTCTATTATGCAAAAGGTTTCTGTTACAATCATAACGCTTAATGAAGAAGCTAATATCCGAGCCTGCCTTGAAAGTATCAAATGGGCGGACGAGATACTTGTTTCGGATTCGGGGAGCAGCGATAAGACTATTGAAATTTGTAAGGAATACGGGGCAAAGGTTTTTAATGACAAATGGGAGGGTTTTGGAAGACAGAAGAATTTGATTGCAGGAAGGGCAAGGAATAAATGGATTTTAAATATTGATGCGGATGAGAGGGTGATCCCTCAATTGCATGAAGAAATAGAATCAGTTTTGAATGAAAGCGGCTGTGACGGATACAATATCCCGCGTAAAAATTTTTTTGGAGGCAGATGGATAAAACATTGCGGCTGGCATCCTGATTATAATCTAAGGTTTTATCGGAAGGATAAGGGATGCTTTAATGAGCGGAACGTCCATGAAGCAGTTCAGATTAACGGGAAGACGGGCTATCTTAAATCTCCGATGGAACACTATACATATAGTGATGTAAGCGATTATTTAAAGAGGATGGACAGATATTCTGCTCTATCTGCTGAGGAGATGTTCAAGGAAGGCCGTAAGGCAGGTTATTTTGATATCTTGTTTAGGCCGCTTTTTACATTTCTAAAGATGTTTTTCCTGCAGAAAGGTTTTATGGAAGGCAGGACAGGCATGGTGTTGTCAGGGCTCTATGCCAGTTATACACTGTCAAAATATGCCAAGCTATGGGAGATGTCAGGAAAACGGTAATGCAAAAAAAATTAGACAACTTAGGACGTCTTCCTTATCCCTCAAACCTTATTTTAGATATACACTCCTATTGCAACGCAGCTTGCAAAGTATGTCCATATCCAAATTTATCAAAAAAGCTGACGATGGGCATAATGGATGAGGGTTTATTTAAAAAGATTGTTGATGAATTTTCTTTTTTTGTTAAAAACTATCCTATTCGCGGCCATATAATATTCTGCAATATGGGAGAGCCTTTTGTAGATCCGAAGGTTTTTGATAAATTTTCCTATGTTCTTAATGCCGGTTTGAAATTAGCGATTCAAACAAATGCATTTTTGTTGACCCCGGACCGTATAGATAGATTAGTCACAATGGGTGTTAAAGTTCCAATTTATATAAGCTGTCATGGTATTACCCCAAGTGTATATAAAGACATCATGGGATTAGATATAAATAAAACACTCAGCAACATAGATTACCTGATTAAAAATTATCCGGAAGGCCTTATACAAATAAGGGCTATCTCTTACAATTGGCCTATTGGGGAAGTTTTAAAGGTAAAACGCTATTGGAAAGAAAAAAATATCCCAGTAAAAATTTTTCTGCCAAATTCACGCACTGGGCTGGTTAACAATTGCAGCTCGTGGAAATTGAAATATCCCGGCAATAAACTTAAAGGATGTAAAAAAACTCTGCCTCTCCGTGACATGGTCGTTGCCTTCAATGGCGATGTTTTATTATGTTGTGAAGATATGGGAAGGGAAATAGTCATGGGAAACTTAAAAGAAAACTCTATTCATGAAGTCTGGAATTCTGATAAGGCAGTTGACATACTTGAAAAGGTCTTTTTAGGCAAACCAAGCAATGATAATTTTATATGCAAAGAATGTGAATTCGGAAAGTCGACAATTTTTAAAAAAATTATCAGATCGATAGACAACGAATGGCATAAACTCTTGAAATGCTCTATTTAAGCTACATAAGAATCAAAACAGAGGCGCGGCTTTATTGGTTGAATTTAGAGATATAAAAAAAATCCTTATAATTAAACTTCGCCATATCGGCGATGTCCTCTTGACCATACCCGCTGTAAGGACAGTCAAAAACACCTTTCCCAATGCCAACATAACAATTGTTGTGAACTCAGGGACAGAGGCTGTGCTTGAAGGAAATCCCCTTATTAACGAGATATTTGCGCTTGACAGGTCTATGTTTAAACAGTCTCTTTTAAAAAGGGCCGGATATGAGGTTTCTTTTATAAAAAAACTGCGGGGCGGACATTTTGACATGGCGATAGATTTTACAGGCGGCGACAGGCCTGCATTGTATTCTTTTTTAAGCGGCGCAAGATATAGATTAGGTTATGATGCAACGGACGGCTTTGCAGGCAAGAGATTCTTGTATACGCACAGATTTGAGGTTAATAAAGACAACCACACTATTCTTCAAAATCTGGAGCTTTTAAGCAAGGCCGGCATAGATGTTAACAACATTGCCGTTGATTTTTATATCTCAAAAGGCGACGAGGGGTGGCTTAGCGCTGCTTTACTGGAAAGGGGTGTAAAAGAAGATGATGTTATCATTCATATCCATCCTACCTCCCGTTGGCTTTTTAAATGCTGGAAAGATGAGGCTATGGCGGATGTCATTGACCGTATTCAAGGGCAGTATGGGGCAAAAGTCATCCTAACATGCAGCCCTGACAAAAGAGAGATGGATAAGGCAAATAGGATTATTGAACTTACCCAAAATAAACCTATTTCCTTCATAGGAAATATAGACCTTAAAAAACTTGGCGCTATTGCAAAGAGGGCAAGTCTTTTTTTCGGCGTGGATTCTGCGCCTATGCACATTGCGGCTGCTGTTAATACGCCCGTAGTGGCGCTGTTCGGCCCCTCAGGGGCGTTTCACTGGGGACCGTGGGAGAATAATTACAGTGGTCAGTGGTCAGTGGTCAGTGAACAGGTGGAACCGTACTCGAAACGAAATGGAATACAAATATTTGGAAAACATACTGTAATTCAGAAAGATTGGAACTGTATCCCATGCGGGAAGGACGGGTGTGAGGGGAGCAAGGTAAGCAGATGTTTAGAAGACATCGGAGTGAACGAGGTTATGGGCATTATAGAAGAAAAACTAAAAAGCGCAGATAATATGAGGAGGCGCTGAATGAAAGATGTACACATTGCCATATACAATCTCCTGAAAGATAAAAAGAGGGGACAGCTTCTTGATGCCGCATGCGGCACAGGGGGGCTTGGCGACGCCCTTTCCGAGAGAGGATTTAAGGTATTCTCGGTGGATTTTCTGGACTGTCCTGAAAATAAAAGCCGTTTTGTAACGGCTGATATCGGCAGTTCTATTCCATATAAAGGAGAGGCCTTTGATTATGTAATATGCGCTGAATCACTCCAATACATAGAAAACCGTGAGAGGCTTTTTTCTGAATTAAACAGGGTGTTGAAGAGAGGTGGAACGCTTATCATCAGCCTTCCAAACATACTCGCAATTTCCTCGCGGTTTTACTTTCTGCGGAGGGGGTATTTCCCTCATTTTAAACCTGTAAGGACAATGATAGAAAACAGAAGATGGGATAATGTCTATAACCCCGTCTCTTTTGTAGAGGTCTTTCAGTTGATAAAGAGGAATGGTTTGGAGATAAAGGGTGTATTCGCCAGCCGTATAACAATAAAAGGGTGGTGGCTCTATCCATTCATCAAGGCCTTATACCTTATAGGTTTTTTATTTGATAAAAATATGGGGAAGGCAGAGCTTATCAGGTGGTTGGCCTCCGAAGAACTCCTCCGGGGAGACCATATTGTGATATGCAGTGTGAAAAGAAGCTGATGGCAATTACCATACTCCATACCGAATCCTCAAAAGGTTGGGGAGGCCAGGAAAACAGGATTCTAAAGGAATCCATTGGCTTGAAAAAACTGGGGGCGAGGGTGATTATCGCATGCCCACCTGACAGTAAACTATCAAAGATAGGAACTGAAAATGGCATAGATATAAGAACAATAAAAATGGAAAGTAGTTTTTCCCTATTTTCCATCTCTTCTCTTTTAAAGATTATAAAAAAAGAAAAAGTAAACATTATCTGCACCCATAGCGGCAAGGACAGTATGATTGGGGCGATTGCGGGAAGGCTTTCTACGAGACAGCCGATTATTGTAAGGACCAGACATCTGGCGCTTCCTATAACATCAAGGATTACATATTCTATTCTGCCCCATAGAGTTGTTACAGTCAGCGAATATGTAAGAAAATATCTTGTTGAAGAAAAAGGCATAGCAGCAGACAAGGTGATTAGCATTCCCACTGGTGTTTATTTGGAAGTCTTCAACTCGGATGTTGTAAAAGCTGTTTCAAGGGAAGAACTGGGCATATCATCAGATGCTGTTATTGTAGGAACAATAGCTATTTTAAGGCGGAAAAAAGGACACCATACGCTGCTTGACGCGATACCTTTGGTTTTAAAGGAAATCCCGAACGCATTTTTTATATTTGCAGGCGACGGGCCGCAGAAAGAGAATATTGAAAGGAAGATAAGAGAGCTTGGGATAGAGAGGAATGTTAAACTCCTTGGTTTGAGGCAGGATATCCCTGAGATTTTGAAGACGATAGATATTTTTGCGCTGCCTACCCTGCAAGAGGCGCTCGGCACATCCTTTCTTGAGGCTATGGCAATGAAAAAACCTGTTGTTGGGACAAGGGTCGGAGGCGTGCCTGAGGTAGTTAAGGATGGTGTGACAGGGATTTTAGTTCCTCCTGAAGAGCCGCTTAAGCTTGCCGATGCAATAATAACCCTGCTTAAGGATAGGGATCTGATGAAGAAGATGGGGAATGAAGGTAGAAGGGATGTGGAAGAAAAATATAGCGTTGATGTTATGGTGAAGAGTTTATTTGATTTTTATAATTCCCTTATTGGTGAGGCCGTAAGATGAGCCATATCCCTGTTTTTATGTATCACCATGTAAATTCTAATAAAGGAGATATGGTTACTGTAACTCCGGATGTATTTGACGCACAGATGAAATTTCTGGCAGAGACAGGATATGGAACATTAAGCGCTGACGAATTGGTCGAGTTTGCCGGCGGGAATCTTGTAATAAAGGGAAAGGCTGTTGCAGTTACATTTGACGACGGGTATCTTGACAACTATGTTTATGCCTTTCCAGTCTTAAAGAGGTACGGCATTAAAGCAGCTATATTTTTGGCGGTAGATTGGGTGGAGAAAGCGTCAATGGTTATGAATAAAGGGGAAATATCAATTCCATCCCATAAAGAAGGTAAAGACCTTATGTCCGGCGGCAGATTCCATAAGGTTGTCATGAACTGGGATATGATTAGGGAAATGCAGAACAGCAACCTTGTGGAATTTTATTCGCATACAATGACGCACCGAAGATGCGCTGAATTGCCGGAAGAGGAACTGAAAAAAGAGCTTAAGGATTCAAAGATGATACTGGAGGAGAGGCTGAATAGACCCTGCCCTTATCTTTGCTGGCCCAAAGGGTCGTATAATGAATTATCAGTCAGGATAGCGAAAGAGTCCGGCTATAAGGCATTATTCACAACAGAAAGGGATATTGTTAAACATGGTTCAGACATGTTTTGCCTCGGAAGAATAGCGGTGAAAGACGACCTCAAATGGTTTAAGAGAAAGCTCTTGATATATACTAATCCATTACTCTCAGGGCTGTATCTTGCAATAAGAGGGAGAAAATGAGGTTAAACCCGGTTGACTGGCTGCTCTATATTGCTGTCAGGACAATCAAGGCATTTGACAGGCGCGATACTGATTTGAAATATTTTGCCCCTGATAGAGTGAAGAATATCCTTGTTGTATCATCAACAGCCATAGGGGATACGCTCCTTTCAACACCGGCAATAAAGGCAGTTAGAGAGCGCTATCCAGACGCAAAGATTATTGCCCATTTTAATAAATCAAATATGGAGATGTTTGAAAACAATCCGCATATAGACGGCATAATCCCATATTACGGCGGATATAAAAAGTTTTTAAAAACTATAAGGGAATTCCGCAAACACAGGTTTGATGTTATTTTGATATTCCACGGCAATGAACCTCAGGCCACGCCCATGGCATATCTGTCAGGTGCGAATTTCATTGTAAAGCGGCCAAACACAAGCGAATATAACTTTCTTTTATCCAACAGAGCGTCCGTTGTTAAATGGGAAGACACGGGGCATGGCATTGAGCAGAGGCTTAAAGTGGCTGCGCTCATCGGCTGTAACACTAAAGACAAAAAGATGGTACTGCCTGTAGAAAAACGGGATGAAGATGATGTGGCAAAATTTATGGCAAAGGAAGGCATGAACAATAATAATGTATTAATAGGATTTCAGGTTGGCGCATCAACCGTAAGCAGGATATGGTTTGCTGATAGGTTTGTGGAGCTTGGTAAAAGGCTTATAGCGATATATCCTAAAGTTAAGATTATTATTACAGGCTCGCCGGATGAGAGGGATTATTGCGAACTGATTGCTGAAGGGATAGGGGAAGGGGTAGTTGTTTCAGCAGGCAGGCTTCCATTAAGACAGGCGCCGGCGCTTGTTAAAAGATTTAATGTTTTGGTAACCGGCGATACCGGAATAATGCATACTGCCATTGCAGTCGGGACAGCTGTTGCTGCGCTCTATGCAGTTGCGGACTGGAAAAGGACAGGGCCCTATTACGATTTAGAAAGACACAGGGTCATCCAGAAATGGAAGACATGCGACCCGTGTGTGAGCAAAAAATGCGAATATCAGAAGTGCATGGAGAATATAAGTGTGGATGAGGTATTTGATGCGGTTACAGAGATTGTCGGGGGTGTGATGTGAAGCTAGGCATTGTCCTTGACAATAAGGTAAACAAATGGGCTATCCAAC
>JBBTFC010000036.1:0-6191 GCA_038042015.1 Deltaproteobacteria bacterium | reverse complement strand
CTATTTACTCCTTTCTATGGACACATCACAATACAAGACGCTTTTTCTTCAGGAGGCAGAGGAACACCTTAAAGGAATAAGCGAGGAACTGCTTAAACTGGAAAATGAACCGCATGCCCCTTCCGGCATAGATAATCTCTTCAGACACTTTCATTCCATTAAAGGGATGGCCGCATCAATGGGTCATGAAGCTATGGCCGGCTTCAGCCATCAATTAGAGGATCTCCTTGACGCAGTCAGAAAAAAAAAGATACCCCTCAGTGAGGAGATTATAGACGTCATTTTAAGCGGGACAGATATTCTGCAAACATTTACAAGACTCATTGCAGAGGATAAACCCCTTGATATAGATACCAGCCCAATATTGTCAAGGATTAAGGCTATATTGGCTGAGGAAAAGCCCCATTCGGAGGCTGCTGACAAGCCTCCGGTTGCTGCCTCTCCCAGCATTCAAACTGACGCTTCGCCCACCGCAAAACTTGGCCTGCCTACTACTATGAAAGTGGACAGCAAGGTATTTGATAATTTTATGGAGTTTGTTGGGGAGCTATTTACAATAAGGTCAAGGATGAATGAGATTGCTGCAAATTCATTTTCTGTGGAATTTCAGGAAACATCCCATCAGCTTGGCAGAATTATAGAAGACCTCTACTACTCAGTGATAACAGCAAGGATGATACCCTTCGAAGACCTTACTCAAAATCTGCCCAGGCTATTAAGGGATATGTGCAAAAAAAAGGGGAAAAACGCAGAACTGATCATAGATGGAAGCGATGTGAAATTAGACAGGGCTGTATTGGAGCACATAACAGACCCGCTGGTTCATATTATAAGAAATGCGGCAGACCATGGCATAGAAACTCCTGAAGAGAGGGCCAGGCAGGAAAAACCGGCAAAGGGACGCATAACCCTCTCTGTTGCAAGGCAGCGGGACAACATAATAATAGAGATAACCGATGACGGCCGGGGCATAGATATAAATAAAGTAAAAGAAAAGGCCCTGCAATCAGGCATCCCTGAAGAAAAGATAAAAGACATGGCTGATAAAGACGCATTGATGCTTATCTGCCTCCCTGGTTTAAGTCTGGCAAAAGAGATTACAGAGACATCAGGCAGAGGGGTTGGAATGGATGTTGTGAAGGCAAATGTTGAGGCGATGGGGGGGAGGCTGGAGATATCCTCTGTCATTAATAAGGGCACAAAGATTATACTTGAACTGCCGGTAACAATATCCATAGTAAAGGTTCTCCTCGTATCTCTGGGCGCTGAATTATTTGCCTTCCCCATATCAAAGGTGTTGAAGGTGCTGGACGTAAATAAGGCGGATATAAAAAACCACGGGAACAAATTCCCCGATAGAAACATTCGGGGGCAGGCCTATTTTGTCTATAATGATACTGAGACGCCTGTTGTAGATTTGAGGAACATCCTTTCTGTGCCGTGTCTTGTTGAAAAAGATCCAATCTCTGTTGTGATAATTGATGCAAAGGATAAAATATTAGGTATAATCGTAGATAATTTTGAAGGCGAGATAGACGCCTACATAAAGCCGCTTGCGCAGCCTATGACAAGGATGCGGGGAGTTATCGGAGTTACAGTCCTTGGGGACGGCAGGCCGGTATTCCTTCTTGACCCGGCAGCCATTACTGCCGCTGCGAATATTCCTTATCCGCTCTAAATATGAATGTTGAAAGCTTAAAAAAACTCATAAGCGATATTAAAAAAGGGAAGGTAGAAACACCTGAGGCATTAGAGACGTTAAAGACCCTCCCCTTTGAAGATATGGGATTTGCCACATTGGACACCCACCGTTCGCTGCGGCAGGGCTTTCCTGAGGTCATACTCGGCCATGGGAAGACGGCTGCGCAGATTATTAAGATTGCAAAAAAAATGAAGGAAAGGAAAGAGAATATACTTATAACGCGGGTTGACACAGCAAAGGCGCAGGAGATAAAGAAGGCGGTTAAAAATTCCTCATACAATAAAGATGCAAAAACAATATTTATAAAATCCCATCCAGTTAAAATAACAGGCAAAGGAACGATACTTGTTATATGCGCCGGGACATCGGATATCCCTGTAGCAGAGGAGGCGGTGGTAACAGCAGAGGTGATGGGTAATAAAGTGGAAAGGCTCTATGATGTGGGAGTTGCCGGCATACACAGGCTTCTCCATAAAAAAGAAAAAATCCTTGCGGCCAATGTTTTGATTGTTGTGGCAGGCATGGAGGGGGCGCTTCCTTCAGTGGTGGGCGGCCTTGTTTCAAAGCCTGTTATAGCGGTTCCAACCAGCGTCGGCTACGGCGCAAATCTCGGCGGGATTACGACACTCCTTGCCATGCTCAACTCATGCGCCGCAGGCGTTACAGTGGTAAATATAGATAACGGCTTCGGCGCCGGATATGCGGCGAGTTTGATAAACAGGGGATAAATTCACTTTTTGGCAACATAATATAAAGCGGCGCTATTATAAACGAAATCTTATGCCAAATAAACTTCCATCAGCCATAAAGGATAATCAGGGAAGTGGAAATGGTAATAAATCTGTCTCCATTATTTTTAGCCCCCATTATCTGCCAAGGTATAGAGGATCTGAGTTGGTAACATGGCTTGCGATAAAGTAGCGCACCTTCCCCCTTGACACCATTATAACCATAAGGTTATAATGGTGTCACATACTCAATTTGTGGTAATTAAATTATTCAAACAGGTTAGCGATTACATAGACAAATTACCAAAAGAGCAAAGCGCCATAATATATGCTGTCTTGGAAGATATAAAACAATACGGACTACAAGCCCCATTGGTATCCATGAGGCAGATTAAAGGCAAATTATGGGAGATTAAGATTTCGCAGACCAGAATATTCTATGCGGTTATTGAGAAAAACATAATGGTTCTACTCCATGCCTATAAAAAGCAGAGCCAAAAGGCGCCGCAGCATGAAATTGAAACCGCGCTTCGGCGCATGAATGATATATTGGAAAACTAAAAAATAGGGAGGTTATTTATATGAAAATCCATGCCCGCATAAAAGATATTTATTCTCTTGAGGATGTTATTAAAAGGCAGGAAAAAGACCACGAATTTAAAATCCTGTTAGATAAAGCCAGATTGAGGGTTGCAATTGCCAGGCAAATTAAAATTGCCAGAGAAGAAGCAGGACTCTCACAATCAGAACTCGCAGATGCCCTTGGCATAAGCCAGCCCATGATAGGACGTCTTGAAGGCTTAAAAGACAATCGCCTGCCCAGTATTGAATTATTGGCAAAGATTGCCTCTATCACAAAAAAGAAACTGGTAGTAAACCAACCGGGATTTCATCTGGAATTGGCATGTATATAAGATTGGGGTATTATGAGTAAAATACTGATAAAAGACACCTCTTTTTTAACTGCTATATAGGATATGTTTATGGGGCACGTTACACCCTTGACAAAGATTGCTTCAAGGGAATTATGAAAAATCGGGACAGGTAGTTTCATTCTGTCTTTCAAGAGGGGAAAAGCACAGGCACATTATCTATCAGGCAGAAAAAGGAAGAAATAAAAATTCTGGTGCAATAAAAAGGGTAGTCCGGTATAATTGACTCAAACGTAAATAGAGGAGGAAAAATATGAGCACAAAGGAATTGCTTATGACTGAAATTGAACAAGTTCCGGAGCTTCTTCTTAATGAGGTGTTAGATTTTGTTCATTTTCTTAAAGCAAAGGTAATCCGGGAAGGAATAACTGCCGCTGTTGCAAGCGAGGTGTCTCTTGGGAAGGACTGGCTCAGAACTGAAGAGGATGAGGCATGGCAAAATTTGTAAAAGGTGATGTGGTTGTAGTCCCCTTCCCCTTTCAGCAACCAGACCACCGCTAAAAAGCACCCTGCAGTAATTATAAGTTCTAATAGCCTATAACAATATTTCTGCTGACATCATCATAATGGCTATTACAAGCCAAAAAGCAACAACCTCCTTCATCTCCCTTTGTTAAGGTGGAATTATCAGATACCCAATTCGCCCTTGGACGCCCGACTGATAATATGGTATATGAACTATACAACATGAGGAGATATAGACAAAGTGAAGACAGCATACTTTGACTGCTGTTCAGGCATAAGCGGCGATATGGTTCTTGGCGCATTGATTGATATGGGTCTTGATATCAAGACACTGCGAAGGGAATTATCCAAACTGCGGATCAGGGATTATTCCATATCCGCGTCAAAGGCCGAGCGGCATCATATAACAGGCACAAGCTTCAAAGTCAAATTCAAAGAATCCCGCCATCATAGAACCTTTACTGATATAAAAAATCTTATCAATAAAAGCAAACTCTCTGCAAAGGTTAAAGAACTGAGCGTATCCATATTCTTTAACCTCGCGAAGGCAGAGGCAAAGGTTCACGGCTGCAAGGTTGATGAGGTTCATTTCCATGAAGTCGGCGCAGTGGACTCTATTGTGGATATAGTTGGAACTGCTATAGGCATGGAACAACTGGAAATGGAAAATGTATATGCCTCTCCACTGCCGCTTGGCTCCGGATGGGTTGAAACAACGCATGGAAGAATGCCTGTGCCTGCGCCAGCCGCTTTGGAACTCTTGAGGGGTGTGCCTGTTGCCACGTCTTTGGTGGAATCAGAGTTGACAACACCGACAGGGGCCGCCATAATAAAAACAATTGCAAAAGGCTTTGGCAATATGTCGCAGATGAAGATAGAAAAGATAGGCTATGGCATAGGCAACAGGGATTTTAAACAAATCCCAAACATATTGAGAGTTGTAACCGGGGAAGGGAGCGGCGGCCTGGAAAAACTTCTAATGATTGAAACCAATATTGATGATATGAATCCACAGATATATGATTACCTTATGACAAGGTTTTTCAAGAAAGGCGCCCTTGATGTATTCCTGACGCCAATCCTGATGAAAAAAAACAGGCCGGCTATCCTTCTGAAGGTCTTATGCCATGAAAATAAAAAAGATTCAATCATTGATACAATCTTTGAAGAAACCACAAGCATTGGCGTCAGGACATATGAGGTTAACAGATATTGCCTTGAAAGGAATATGAAGCAAGTCTCAACATCTTATGGGAAGGTGCGGATAAAAATTTCTCAAAAAAACGGCAAACCAATAAACTACCAACCTGAATATGAGGACTGCAAAAAAATAGCTGAAAAGAAAAATGTGCCTTTAAAAGATGTCATGGATTCGGCAAAAAGGAAGTTCTTTTAAAGTGTTTACAACAATAAACAGAAAGGAGGTGAAGCGATATGGCGGCAAAGAAGAAGGCTGTAAAGAAAACAACCAAGAAGACGGCTAAAAAAGGAAGCAAGTCTTCCTGCAAGAGCTGTTAGCCGGGTTGATTCGGGATGGGAGAATCCTTGCCCTCCCCCTTTATCCCCCTCATGGAGGGGGACAGGGGGAGGGCAGGGGTTCTCCAATATCTTATGGAAAACAAAATGGAAAACAAACCTCTTGCCGTAGCGCTCGTAAGCGGCGGCATGGACAGCCTTATTACTGCCGCTATTGCAAATCTTGAACATGAAATGGCGTTCTTGCATCTCAATTATGGACAGAGGACAGAGAAAAGAGAACTCAGGGCATTCAAAGACATTGCAGATTTTTATGGCATTCAGAAAAGGCTTGTTGTTGATGTGAAGTATTTAAAAGAGATTGGCGGCTCTGCGCTTACAGATGAAAGGATTGAAGTCCCCGTCCACACCCTACGCCCCACGCCCAACATCCCAATCACTTATGTTCCTTTTAGAAACGCCCATCTTTTAGCAATTGCAGTATCATGGGCAGAGGTAATAGGCGCTAATAAAATTTACATCGGCGCTGTTGAGGAAGACAGTTCAGGGTATCCTGACTGCAGGGAGGTTTTTTATAAGACATTTGAAAAGGCAATAGATGCCGGCACAAAGCCGGAGACAAAGATAGAAATAATAACGCCGCTCATTCACATGAAAAAGTCGGCCATTGTTAAAAGAGGTATTGAACTTAATGCGCCATTCCATTTGACATGGTCATGCTACAAAGATAATAATACTGCCTGCGGCAAATGCGATTCGTGCATATTGAGGCTTAACGGGTTTAGAGAAGCCGGGGTTAATGACCCGATACAATACAGGGAGGATAATAATTTAAGAAGTTGATTGGAATTATTCATATGACATTCAAAGAATTTCTTAAACAAAAAA
>JBBTFC010000035.1:0-7516 GCA_038042015.1 Deltaproteobacteria bacterium | reverse complement strand
TCTAAGGCAGAGGACGGCGGTATAGGTAACAAGGGCGTATGGGACCCTGTAAAGACAGGCTATACCCCTGGTCATGAAACTGACTTTATGAACAGGTATCTGAGGGGCGAGCTTGTTACAATAATGAGTGTCTCTCGCTGATGGTTTAGGTAACAAAACAAGGGGATGGCTATTGCCATCCCCAATTAAAACAAGATTTAAACTCAAATAAGGAGGTGGAGAAAAAAATATGGCACACCAAGAGGTTTATAACTGGCAGTTAGGAAGAAACATGATGTATCCGTATAAAGAGAAGCACCCGAAATGGCAGTTTGCATTTGTGTTCAATATAAACCGCTGCATAGCCTGTCAGACATGCACAATGGCATGCAAGTCAACATGGACATTTTCAAAGGGTCAGGAATTCATGTGGTGGAACCGTGTTGAGCACATGCCATACGGGGGGTATCCCCAGTCATGGGATAAAAAGATTTTAGAGATACTGGATAAGGAAAACCCCGGAAAACAGAGATGGGCGGTAGCGTCAACATCAGCAAAGGCTCCATACGGCGTGTTTGATGGCATGACTATATTTGAGGCTGCAATCCATGCAGGGACAGGCCAGAATGCGCTCGGCTATGTCCCGACAGATAAAGAGTGGAGGGCGCCAAACTTCTATGAAGACACTGCAACAGGGTATCCTACTGCAGCGCCTGATACGCAGCATGAGGGTTCAGTATTGCCGCATCACAAGACATGGTTTTTCTATCTTGCGAGACTGTGCAACCACTGCACATATCCCGGATGTCTTGGCGCCTGTCCGAGGAAGGCAATCTATAAAAGAGAGGAAGACGGCATAGTCCTTATAGACCAGAGCCGCTGCAGGGGTTATAGAAAGTGTGTTGAACAGTGTCCTTACAAGCTGCCGATGTTCAGAGGCACTACAAGGGTATCTGAAAAGTGCATCGCATGTTATCCGCGTATAGAGGGTAAGGACCCTGTATCAAAGTATAGAGGGAACGAATCCATTAAAGACGCCAAGTTTGATATGACAACCCCGTCACAGGGCGACCCTATGGAGACCCGGTGTATGGCAGTTTGTGTCGGGCAGATAAGACTGCAGGGGCTTGTGCAGGTAAATGATGATGGGACATGGGTTGAGGATAGGAATAATCCACTCTACTACCTCATAAAGGTAGCAAAGGTGGCATTGCCCATATATCCTCAGTTTGGCACAGAGCCTAATGGTTACTACATCCCGCCAAGACACGTGCCAAAGGCATACCTAAGGCAGATGTTTGGACCAGGGGCTGATGCGGCAGTTGAGACATTCATGAACCCGAGCAGGGAACTCCTTGCTGTAATGAACCTCTTCCGCAAACACCAGTCTATCATCTTCAAGTATAAGATTGAGCAGGGTCCAAAGGTGTTTGAGAATGCTGATTTCCATGGGAAGAAGTTTGAGCTCTATAATGACACCATAATTGCCTTTAATAAAGAGGGCAAGGAACTCTTCAGGACACCGGTTGAGGAACCTATCTATATAAGGCGCGGCGATATACATTATAATACAATATAATGATGTCTATGGCGCTGGCCCCCGCCCAGGCGGGGGCTTTAATTAAGAGAGAGGGTTAATTAGATGAAGAAGGACAAAAAAGAAGTTATTAAGGACAAAAAAGAAAAAGAGATTGTTATAGATACTGCGGCAGAAGAAAAAAAGAAGATTATAACAGCTAAGATTCGCAGCCGCATTTACCATCTACTTTCTCAAGTGTTTTTGTATCCAAATGAGGGGAGTTATGCCCTGTTTAAGAATGGATTTGCAAAAGAACTTAGAAACTCTATCTCCTATCTCCTGTTAAATTACGCAAAAGAGGCTGGAGGAGAAAATGGAAAGGCAGAAGAGATTTTAAATAATTTAGAGTCTCTTGATAAGGAGATAGTGGAATTAAAAGGGCGTCCCTTGTCAGAACTTCAGGGGCGTTTTATAAATATATTTACCCATACCATGAGTCAGGAGTGTCCTCCCTATGAAACCCAGTTTGGGATCAAAGCGGACCAGATATTTCATAAGTGCCATGAGATGGGGGATATAGCAGGTTTTTACCGCGCCTTTGGCCTTGATGTCAGCGACTCTGAAGTTTCAAGAGAGAGGGTTGACCACATCAGCGTTGAATTTGAGTTTATGTATTTTCTTGCCTGTAAGGAGGCATACGGCCTGGAAAATAAGGATGCCGAGGATAAGTTATCCATTGTTACAGACGCCCAGAAAAAGTTTGTAAGGGAGCATATTGCCATGTGGGTGCCTCTCTTTACTAAATTTTTAGAGAAGAAGGCACAAACGGGTTTTTATAAAGAGACCTCACAGCTTACAAGGGCATTTGTAGAGCAAGAGATAGCTTATCTAAAGATTAAACCGAGGAGGCTTAAGAGCGAGGAGGTTAGCATTGAACCCCCTGAAGAGGAGTTAATCAAATGCGATACAACGCCGCACGGCGAGATGGGGAATATCCATTAAATCTAAACTAATAAGGAGGTTAAAAGCGATGAGAAAAATTTCTTTAGTATTATTTTTGGCATTAGCAGTAACATTTGTTTTTGGCGGCTATGAAAGGGTTGCTGCTGAGGAGGTTAGTATAATGGCGGCTAATGTTACAGGGGATATCCCGCTTGACCCTGCCCATGCCGTATGGAAGAGCCCCCCTGTTTCCACTGTTCACTTAAACTGTCAGATTATTACCGCGCCTAAGAACACTAATTGCGCTACAAAACATGTAGTAGTAAGCGCTGTTACAAACGGCAAGGAGATTGGGATAAGGATGGCATGGAGCGACCAATCAAAGGATGAGTTAAATATTCAGCATGAGCAATATAGAGACGCCGCAGCCATTGAATTCGCTGTCAAACCGGTGAAACCCGGCGATGAGCCTGCTTATACAATGGGGAATGCCGGGGATATGGTAAATATATGGCACTGGAAGTCAGAATGGCAAAAGGATGGAGACAGAAGGGTTGATATGGAAGATGTATATCCTGGTATGTCAGTGGATTGGTATGTGGACGAACAGCCGGACGGCAAGATTTCCTACCATGACAGGCAGGGAAAGAACTTAGGCTCATTTGACCCTGCTGCTTACAGCAATAACATATTTTCTAAGATTGATTTAAGGAATTCACCTGTTGAAGATTTAAGCGCAGAGGGATTTGGGTCGCTCACTACCCAGGCGAGTCAGGATGTAAATGGATATGGGACCTGGGATAAAAGCGGATGGCAGGTTGTATTTATAAGGGCGCTTACTGATAAGGATGTAAATGATGTGCAGTTCAACGGCGCTAAATTCCCAATTGCCTTTGCCGTATGGGATGGCAGCAACAATGAAAGGGATGGACTTAAGTCTATATCAGAATGGAACTATCTTGAGATAAAAAAATAGTTAAGGCATTTGTCATACGCATTATGTCCTGAGGGGCTTAATATTTTGCTATAAAGCCCCTCAGGGCATTTTTATTTATACACACACTGCTAAAAAAAGGAATACAATGAAAACCACCCTTTTATTTCCCCCTTCATGGCATCCATCCCAGCCTTACTTAAGCCTTCCGGCATTAACCGGATTTTTAAGAAGGGAAGGGGTTGATGTTACACAGAGAGACATTAACATAGAGTTTTTAGAGGTTATCCTTAACAAGGACAATAAAGGGGATTTTTTAGAGAGGATTGCCGATAGGTTGAGTAAGAGGAGATTGTCAGGAGAAAAAGAGGATTACAGCAAGCTAATAAGCGCATTAGAAGAGATACCGTATGTTTCCGAGAAGCTGGATAGCGCCAAGGCGGCCTTAAGAGGCGAGGGTTTTTATGATTCGAACCAATATATGGAAAGCCTTGGTAATATCGGTAAATGGCTTAGTCTGATATCCACCGCATATTTCCCTTCAGAAGTAACGCTTGTAGGCAATAATTTAACCAACTACTCTGTCTATTCATCAAAGGGAATTTTTGAGGCAATAAATAATGAAAAGGAGAATATCTTCCTTGATATATTCAAGAGACACTTTCTCAAATCAATCCTTGCAGACGAACCAGGACTGGTAGGCATATCGGTTACATCAACATCGCAGATAATACCGGCCTTTACAATGGCAAGGCTTATAAAAGAGGCAAACAAGGATATCCACATAACAATCGGCGGCGGTGTCTTTACAAGGCTCATAGATAATATATTCAGGAGCGATGTCCTCTTCTCGCTTGTGGATAGTTTTATAATCTATGAGGGGGAGCATGCCCTCCTTGCATTAATACAGGAACTTGAAAATAAAAAAGATTTTACCCAGGTCCCGAATCTCATTTACAAACATGATGGAAGGACAGCGCTAAATGAACCATTGATAGTGGAGGATATTGACTATCTTCCAACCCCTGATTATGACGGGTTTCCATTATCACTTTATTTTACGCCGAAATTGGTTCTCCCGGTCCAGACCTCGCGGGGGTGCTATTATAAAAAATGCGCATTCTGTAATCTCCATGTTGACCAGATGGTCTTTCGTTCACGGAAGATTGATCTGGTTATGGAGGATATTTCCGACCTATCACAAAAATACAAGACAAAATATTTTTTCATAACCGATGAGGCGATGCCGCTTCCTACCATGAAGAAATTTTCCGATAAAATTATTGAGAATAAAATTGATATAAAATGGATAACAGGCATGAGATTTGAGAAAAAGCTGGACTCAGGACTTATAGAAAAGGCGTCAAAGGCAGGGTGTCTCAAATTTGTCTTTGGCTTAGAGTCATATAATCAAAGGGTGCTTGACCTGATGAGAAAAGGCATACAGAGGGAAACAGTTGATAGAATCATTAAAGACTGTCTTGAAAAGGGGATGGCCGTGCATGTTTATCTTATTACAGGCTTTCCAACCGAGACCAGAGAAGAGGCATTTGAATCAGTGGATTTTATTTTAAACAATGAGGCCCTTGTGAATTCTTTAGGGTTCTCATGTCAGCCATCCCTCTTTGAACTTGAAAAGGCGTCTCCAATCCTGGATTTGCCTCCATCTTACGGCATTACCAAGATTATGGAGCCTAAGGGACATGACCTAAGCCTCGGTTACTTTTATGAAGTTGACAAGGGAATGACGGCTAAAGAGGCTGAAGAGGTCTATAATCAGATTATGGATAAGGTATATAACAAGGTGTCCCCTTTTCCCTTTAATTACTCCATGTCTGATGGGTTATTATATATTGCAAGGTCTAAAGGGGATGGGATTGCTGCCCAAAGCCCAGAGGTTTCAAAAGAAACAGAAGAAACAGCATTGCCTTAAGGCCTGCGCCTGCCTGATAATTTCACAATTCACACTTTATGGGATTAAGGCTTGACTTAATGTATATTAATGCATATATTATTTATTCATTAAATAATAGGTAAAAGGAGATAAGATATGACTGTAAACGATATGGCTGTAAAAGAAAAAGAAAGTGAGTTAGTTGAAAAAGAAAGCGAGTTAGCAAAGACTGCCCCTGTAGCAGAAGAGGAAACGAAAAAACCCAAGATCAGTATGGAGGTTATAGGCGGCGCCAAATGGACTACCACAAGGGATATTAAGCTTCTTATCTCTGCCAGAGAGGAGAGGGGTTTTGGGGTTGCAGGATATCTTGTTTCAGAGGATAAGATACCGCCTACAGCAGGCTCAAAATGGGTTATTATACCCCAAAGTTACCCTTTAGCCACCTTTTACTCAACAACGATTGACTATAAATTAGACCCAAAAGACGGGATGAAGACCATATATGTGTGGTGCAGGGACGGGCAGGGTAATATCTCTGAGGCGGCTGTTGTTGATATCCTGCTCACATCATACGAGTTTATCAAAAAATGGGGGCAGGCGGGCACAGGCGACCTGGAGTTTACCGCCCCATCCGCAATTGCATATGCCCCGGATGGCGGTTTTTATATTGTTGATACAGACAATCACAGGGTTCAGAGGTTTGATAAGGATTTTAATTTTGTTAAACAATTGGGCAGCAAAGGCAAGACTGATGAAAAGTTTTATTACCCCAGGGGGGCAGCAGTAGATCCATCATCAGGGGATGTATATGTAGTGGATTCCGGAAATAACCGGATACAGAAATTTAGCGCCAAAGGAAACTTTATTAAGCAATGGGGCAATGTCGTAAAACCTGCGGAAGAAAAGAAGCCGGGGGAATGGTCATACATTGACGGCAATGAAACCACTTTCAGCTCAGGGGGAAGCCCTGATGTGGAGCTCTACGACCCGTTAAATGCGGTGATTGACAGCAATGGTGATATATGGGTGGTGGATTCCGGCAACCATCGGATAAAAAGATACGACAAAGATGGTAAATTACTTTCCGTATGGGGGGTGAACGGGAGCCTTGACGGCATGTTACATTATCCTTGTGACATTGCAGTAGATGACGCGCAGACTATATATGTCTCTGATATGGGCAATAATAGAATCCAGAAATTTGACAGAGATGGAAAGTTTATTGGGAAATGGGGGAAAAAGGGAATGGCTGATGGGAATCTTAAATTGCCGTTAGGCATAGCAATTGATTCCTCAGGACATATATATGTGGCGGACTCAGGCAATCATCGAATCCAGAAATTTGACAAAGACGGTAATTTTATCGACGGTTTTGGTTTAACGGGCGCCGGCGATGGCGAATTTAATGCCCCGGTTTTTGTTACAATTGACAAAGAGGGATATATTTATGTTCTGGATAGAACTAATGCAATGGTGCAGAAATTCAGGTATGTGCCGAGGGCAAAAGAGGATTAAACTAATAATAAAAGGGGTGAGAAAATATGAATATACTATATGACGCTAAATTAACAGAGGCGGTAGTGAGACAGGAGATAGAAAAAAAGGAGAGGAAGGGTGATTTAAGCCTTATGGAGGAATACCATAAACAGGTTGACCCCATATATGAGATTGACGATGTTATAGACAGAGAGGATGAGTTTGATGCGCTATACGAAAAGTTTTTTTTAAATAATCTCGGCTACGGGAAGGCGATAAAGGTGGTCTTTGATGAGTTTCCTTTTCTTAATGATAAGATAAGCGATGTATATGTTAACATGGACCTTATGAGGGAAGAGGCCAATTTAATGAAAAAGGATTCTGACGACCCAAGCAATTTAAGAAAGATCAAGTTTAAGATGAGGGCAGAGATATTTGACGACACTAATGAATTGAAAAAAGCCTTAAGACACGAACTTATGCATGTTAAGGATATGCTTGATGATGATTATGGCTATGATACAAGGGTTTCTGCCGGTCTTAATACTACAGAGGAAAATTTTGTAAGGGATAGATACAAGATATTGTGGGATGTATATATTGACAGTCGTCTTATCAAGGAAGGCAGAGAAACTTTAGAGAGTAAGGAGAAGAGGTTTGCATGGTTTAGCGGCATATATAGGAAGATACCATATCCACAGAAGGTAGTTATGTTTGACAACTTCTGGAATAAGGAGAAGATCACCCATAAAGAGATACTGGATATGGC
>JBBTFC010000034.1:6619-8544 GCA_038042015.1 Deltaproteobacteria bacterium | reverse complement strand
AAGCGTTACCCCCTTCTCCTTTTCCTTGACACCCAGGTAGATATCTTTTAGCTCCTTTTGCGTCATCTCCAAAGGCAGCAATGTGTTATTATAGAGAAGGTTGTAATTCACAATCACAACCACATTCTGGCTTCCCGTTTCCGCACATGCAAAATCCATGCGCATAAACATTGCGAAAAAAAGGACAAGAAATGAAAAACAGATTGACCCGAACTTTAATCGCATTAACACACACTCCAGTTCTACAAAAGTGAATTACCCGCCAGCAAGCTGGCGGGCATCTAACCTAAAATCTCCCCTCCCTTGACGGGAGGGGACTAAGGGGAGGGTGTGCAGTACTACAAAAAGTTTCACCCCCACCCTGCCCTCCCCCATCAAGGGGGAGGAAAACTTTAGGCTGTACTGGAATACATCTTAGAATCCAAGGGCCAGACCTATGCCGTAGATATTATACGCCTGGTTGGTTGTTGTTTCCTTTTCATAATCGTGAAACCTTACCTGTGCCTTAACCTGCGCTACCCATGGTATGATGTGATAGGAAACGCCTACCGTTGTCTCCGTCTCTTCATCATCTACAACATCTTTATTCGGCTCCCACCACTCATAACGCAGATAGGGTGTATATTTCTCTGCTATCGTATAATATGCCTCTGCATAGTATGCGGAGAATTTTTTCGTGCCAGCCGCGCTATCATTTTTTATAGCGCTATTAGCATACTCTCCCCTCACTACCATGTCGCCTGCTGTAACATCTATGCCGGGAATAATAGTGCCCTGTTCTTTAATTCTGCTCGTTTCAATATATTTGTCATTGTAATAAGACGCAGTAGGTTTAACCATAACCTCGCCAAGGGTGAGATTCACCTGCAGCCTTCCGCCTACCCCCTTGGTTGTATTGTCATCCGCATGGTCGGTATCCGACTTGCCATTGGAAACATAGACATCATATGATAACAGGGCAACAGGAATATCGCCGGCCAGCCACACACCCTGGGCATATCTTTGAAAGAAGGTTGCATCGGTCTGGGCCGTGCTCCCCTTCCTGTATACAGACTCTCTGGGGATCTTCAAATACGGATACGTTGGCAGTGCGTAGAATATGAGGTTTTGCAATCCTACCGGCGTAAAGAATTTTCCTGCCTTGATTTTCAGATAATCAGCTACCGTATATTCGCCGTAGGCATTCGAAAGGGTCAGCTCGCCTGATGAGCGCTTAACAAGGGTTTTATCACTCGCCACCTCAAAATACGGCGCATGCTCCCAGTCAACCTGTGCAAGTAAGCGGAGGTTTTCGTCTATCTTGACATTAGTGATAACAGACAGGACAAAGGTGTCAAAAGAGCCATTCGCATTAGCCTTTGTGCTATCTTCGTAGTTTGCGCCAAAATAGCCGTTCCACCGCCATTCTGCCGAATGCGCTGTGGCAGCCATCGCAACAGCCCATAAAAAAACAAGAAATATAATGTTTACTTTTCTCTGCATAACAACCTCCTAACCTTTTTTCATTTTTTATTTAATAGTCCTAACTATCTTAATCCCCTATTCATGACGTATTTATAAGGATCACCTCCTCTCTTTATGAATAGACTGTATTTATATTAACGATGTTTGTCAAGTAAAAATAACAGTAAAACATCAACTTAGGTATCCTTACAATATCTACAAAAAATACCTCTCCTTCTCGCTGAATATGCATCCGCAATACTTTTGCCGGTAAAGCCCCATCTCTTTAGATTCTTTGACGCCTTGTTTCCAGCCGATTCTAAAATCATCATAATAAAATGGGATGCCGTATTTTTCTGTAAGCCCTTTGCCGATATTTTTTATCTCATCGTGGTTCTGATATTTGCTGTAAAGAAGGGATGACGAGAAATAGTCAAAACCGTTTTCCTTTGCAGCCTTTGCTGTTGCCTCAAGCCGGGAAG
>JBBTFC010000034.1:0-6519 GCA_038042015.1 Deltaproteobacteria bacterium | reverse complement strand
AAATAGTCAAAACCGTTTTCCTTTGCAGCCTTTGCTGTTGCCTCAAGCCGGGAAGAATAGCAATAGCCGCATCTTGCATCAATATCGTTTATGGTGTTCTTCAAAAACTCTTCAAGGTTATATTCATCTCTGTAAATCATTTTTATAGCCGTCTTTTCAGCAAGGGATTTCACAGCCGCAAGTCTTTTTTGATATTCTGTATATGGGTGGATATTCGGGTTGTAGAAAAATCCCCATACATCCATCTTTCCATCAAGGATTTTTTTTAATGGATAGACGGCGCATGGGCCGCAGCAGATGTGGACAAGGAGTTTCATGGTATATAACCGTTCAAGCCGTTTTAAAACAACTTTTCCTGCTGATTATTTTGTCCTTCTTTATACATCCTTCCAAGATGTTCATACGCCAATTTTGTCGCAATTCTACCCCTTGACGTTCTCTGGATAAAACCTTCCTGTATGAGAAAAGGCTCATACACATCCTCAAGCGCGTCCTTTTCCTCATGTAAACTTGCTGAAAGGGATTCTATGCCCACAGGGCCTCCGCCGAATTTGTCTATTATGGCAAGGAGTATCTGTCTATCCATCTTGTCAAAGCCTCTGTTATCTATCTCCAGACATCTGAGCGCCTCATCAGCCGCCACCCGGGTTATTACGCCGTCTGCCCTTATCTGCGCAAAATCCCTTACCCTCTTAAGCAGCCTGTTTGCAATCCTCGGCGTGCCCCTTGAACGTCTTGCAATCTCCTCTGCGCCGCCGTCATCCGTTTCCATATTTAAGATTCCTGCCGACCTTTTGATAATTATTTTAAGCTCATCCGCTGAATAGAAATCCAGCCTTGAGATAATCCCGAATCTGTCCCGAAGCGGCGATGTGAGAAGCCCTGCCCGTGTTGTAGCGCCGATGAGCGTGAACTTTGGTATGTCCAGTTTGACGCTCCTCGCAGACGGCCCCTGGCCTATGATTATGTCTATGTGATAATCCTCCATAGCAGGATATAGTATCTCCTCTATAACGCTGGAGAGCCTGTGGATTTCGTCAATAAAGAGGACATCGTGCTCTTCAAGGTTTGTAAGTATTGCGGCAAGGTCGCCTGCCCTTTCTATGACAGGGCCTGATGTGGTCTTTATGTTTACATTAAGCTCATTGGCTATGATATACGCAAGGGTTGTCTTGCCGAGGCCAGGGGGACCGCAAAAAAGCACATGGTCAAGCGCCTCGCCCCTTCCCTTGGCAGCATCAATAAAGACCTTGAGATTCCCTTTTATTGCATTCTGACCAATGTAGTCCTTTAAGGACTTAGGCCGTAGTGTTGCATCAAAGACCTTTTCGTCTTCTAATACGATCGGTGTAATGTCTCTCTCATCCATGAGCCAACGCCTTTAGCGATTCCTTTAGCAGGGATTCAAATGTTGCAGCGCTTGTATTAGTTTTCATGGCCTTTTCTATTGCCTTATCCGCAATAGGGCCTTTGTAGCCGAGGTTTACAAGGGCTGAATAAACATCTCTTGATATGTTGTCGTATCTGCTTCCAAACTCCTGCCCCCTGCCTCCTGCCCCCTGACTTCTATCTATGACTGCCATCTTATCCTTAAGCTCAACAACCAACCTTTCTGCTGTCTTTCCGCCGATCCCTGGAATGGCTTTAAGTCTTGCTATATCCGCAGATGACACGGCTGAAATAAGGTCATCCGCCGGTATGCCGGAGAGTATATTCCTCGCAAGCTTCGGCCCGATACCTGAAACGGCTATGAGCATCTGAAATATACCTTTCTCCATCGGGGTTAAAAAGCCGTACAGTTGAAGCGCATCGTCCCTCACATGGGTATATGTGTTGAGGCTTACATATTCCTCTAAATCAGGGAGTTTATAATAAGTGGAAAGAGGTATATAAACCTCATAGCCCACCCCCCCAACATCCACTATGACGGACTCCGGCGATTTGCGGATTATTTTACCTTTAATGTGGGCTATCATAATTAAATACAGTCACAAGTTACAGGTCACCAAGTCACACGTCACCAAGTCACAAGTTACAGGTTTTCTGGTGACTGGTGACTTGTGACGGTATTTTATAGTGGTGTATATGGCATATCGCTGCTGCCAATGCGTCAGCGGCATCAGGCTTTGGTATAGAGTCCATCTTCAGAAGCGCCTTCACCATCTTTTGCACCTGCTCCTTTGTGGCATTACCGTAGCCGACAACCGCTTGCTTAATCTTCATCGGGCTGTATTCAAACACAGGCAGTCCATGCCGGGCGGCACAGAGCATTGCCACGCCCCTTGCGTGGCCTAACATAATAGCGCTCCTGGCATTCTTTGCATAAAATATCTCCTCAACAACAACAGCGCCTGGTTTGAATTCATCAATAACTTTTTGAATACTGTCAAAGATTGAATTGAGCCTTAAAGTAAGAGGGTTTTTTGGGGTAGTCACAATACTGCCGTCACAGACATGAAATAACCTGCCCTTCTCGCTGTCTACCATGCCATACCCTGTAATATGTGAACCAGGGTCAATGCCGAGCGTCCTCAAAAGACCTCCCCTGCCTTCTCCATCTCTTCCTTTGGTATATCAAAATTTGCATAAACAGCCTGGACATCATCGTGGTCCTCAATTTCTTCCATAAGCCTCAAAACCTGAGCAGCATCTTTACCCTCTACCCTGACTATGTTTTTTGGTATCATGCTGATTTCAGACAGGATATATTTCATGCCCTTTGCATCAAATATCTCTTTAACCTTATGAAAATCCGTTGCTGCCGTGTAAACCTCAAATACCTTGTCTTCATCATTTGTGATCACATCATCGGCGCCTGCTTCCAATGCAATCTCCATGAGTTTATCTTCGCTTACAGAACCCATGTCAAAGACAAACATCCCCTTTTTCTCAAACATCCATGCCACTGAGCCGCTCTCGCCCAATCTGCCATGGCATTTTGTAAATATGTGCCGGACATCGCCTGCTGTTCTGTTTCTATTGTCTGTCGCAACGGAAACAAGCAGAGCCACTCCGGCAGGGCCGTAGCCTTCATAGAAAAACTCTTCATAGTTTACGCCCTCTAATTCGCCGGCCCCTTTTTTAACCGCGCGTTCTATGTTATCCGACGGCACATTGCCGGCCTTTGCCTTATCTATTGCTGTTCTTAGACGTGGATTACCATCAGGGTCGCCTCCGCCCATCTTTGCCGCCACAATTATCTCTTTGACGAGTTTTGTAAAAGCCTTCCCTTTTTTTACGTCGCTCTTAGCCTTTTTGTGTTTTATATTCGCCCATCTTGAATGACCTGACATCTCAAAAACCTCCATATAATAAGGCGCTATAAAATTAACATAAAACATTGCCTCTTGCAAAGGTAATGTGGACATCCGGGTATATTTCTGCTAAAATTTTGCCCATGATTAGAATGCCTGCAGTAGCATATCAGTTTTATCCCGGCGAGCGCGTAGCGCTTAAAAAGACCGTAGAATCTCTGGTGAAAGAAAAATCTCTCAAGGAAGATGCCATTGCAATCATTGCGCCTCACGCAGGATATATATACTCCGGGAAGGTGGCAGGCTCTGTATATTCCAGAGTGAAAATACCTGACAATATCCTGCTCCTCGGCCCAAACCATACAGGACTCGGGGAAAGAGCGGCGTTGATGTCAAGCGGCGAATGGGAAATGCCCTTTGGCAAGGTCGCTATAAATCAGGAAATAGCGCATCTTTTGATTGAAGAGTCTCATATATTTTCAGATGATTCAACAGCCCATGCAAGAGAACACTCATTGGAAGTCCAATTGCCGTTTATTCAGTATTTCAATCCAAAGGCGTCAATTGTCCCTGTAACGATAATGTATATGGGTTATGAGGAATGTAAAGAACTTGGAAAGGCTGTTGCAAATGCAATCCGCAAATATAGCGATAAGATATTGATTGTTGTAAGTTCGGATATGAATCACTATGAAAGAGATGCTGTGACAAAGAAAAAGGACAGGAAGGCAATAGATAAAATCCTTGCATTAAACCCAAGAGGGCTTATGGAAACAGTATCAAGTGATAATATAAGCATGTGCGGGATTATACCCGCCACAGTAGCCCTTGCAGCGGCAAAGGAATTAGGCGCAAAAAAGGCTGAACTTATTGACTATGCCACATCAGGCGATACGAGCGGAGATTATGAGCATGTGGTGGGTTATGCTGGGATTTTAATTAATTAAAACTATTTTTAAGACTTGACTTTTTATCTCCCTTTAGAGTATTGATAAAAGGCTTTTGGAAGCGCAACATGGGATTGTTGAATGAAGATCGGCAACGTGAGGCTTGGAGGCATACCGAAAATAGCCGCAGTCATAGTAGACGGCGAGGATAAGAAAGCAATATCTGCCGCAAAAATGGATGGGGCAGACCTTCTGGAGTTGAGGCTGGACTGTTTTAAAAACCAGGGGCAGACATATATCACGAGTATTATAAAAAATGTTAAAAAAACCACACTGCCGCTTATAGCAACGATAAGGAGCAGGAAAGAAGGCGGTAAAACCGCAATAGGCGATATCGAACGGCTGAGATTATTTGAGAGTATAATACCGCTTGTGGATGCGGTTGACATAGAACTTAGCTCAAAAAATATTCTGAAAGATGTGGTAAATAAGACCCGCAGGCTTAACAAGAAGACAATAATCTCTTATCATAATTTTAAAAATACGCCTGATCAAAAAAGACTTGAGACAATTGTAAAAAATTGCAAAAACGCTGGCGGAGATATAGTAAAGATAGCAACCCTTGCAAGGGATAAAAAGGATGTTATAAGGCTTGCTGCTCTTATGACGCAGCATGACAATATAATTGTCATTGCCATGGGTATACTGGGAACTGCAACAAGGATATTGTTTCCCATGCTCGGTTCTTTGTTAACATACTCATCAGTTACAAAATCCTCGGCGCCTGGACAGTTGTCGTTGAAAGATACAAAAATGTTTTTAAAGAAATTGAAGGGGGGATAACAATGGCTGTTCGTATTGCAATCAACGGTTTTGGAAGGATCGGCAGAAATATTCTCAGGGCGTCGTTAAAGGAAAAAGATTTGGACTTTGTGGCAATAAACGATGTTACTGACGCCAAAACCCTTGCCCATCTTCTTAAATACGATTCCGTGTTCGGCATGTTAGACGCTGATGTAAAGGCTAAAGACAATTCTATTCTGGTAAACGGGAAAGAGATAAAGATTACGGCCATAAAAGATCCAGCCCAGCTTCCATGGAAGGATTTAAAGATAGATGTTGTGCTTGAGTGTACAGGTCTTTTTACAGATAAAGAAAAGGCGGCAGGTCATATAACAGCAGGCGCGAAAAAGGTTATTATATCAGCGCCTGCAAAAAACGAAGATATAACTATCTGTATGGGCGTAAACCACGAGAAGTATGATCCTAAAAAACATCATGTTATTTCAAACGCATCCTGCACAACCAACTGTCTTGCGCCTGTTGCAAAGGTGCTGCTGGAAGAGTTCGGAATTGTAAGGGGTCTTATGACAACCATTCATGCCTATACAAACGACCAGAAGATTTTAGACCTGCCTCATAAAGATTTAAGAAGGGCAAGGGCTGCCGGCCTGTCAATGATACCCACAACAACAGGCGCGGCAAAGGCAGTATCATTGGTTATCCCTGAATTAAAAGGAAAGCTTGACGGGATCGCAGTCAGGGTGCCGGTGCCTACGGTATCTCTTGTTGATCTGGTGGTAGAGCTTCAAAAGGATGCTTCTGAGGCCGATATTAATAATGCAATAAAAAAGGCGGCAGAGGGAAAATTAAAAGGAATACTCCAGTACTGCGAGGAACTGTGTGTATCCGTTGATTTCAAGGGAAATTCCCATTCTTCCATCTTTGACGCAAATTTAACAAAGGTCATCGGAAAGAGGATGGCAAAGGTGTTTTCTTGGTATGACAATGAATGGGGGTTCTCGTGCAGGATGAGGGATTTAGTTAAGATGATAGCAGAGAAGGGCATATAAAATAAAAATCGCCATATAAAATTGTATCATTCAAAAATAGGAGTTGTGTCGTGATTGATAAAAGGGTTTTAGTCATCTTATTGTTTTTCCTTTCAGCCTCTTTTTCCTTTGAGGCGCGGGCAGATCATTTTATCTGGGGACCTAAAAAATATCTCATGGAGACCGAGGCGCCTGTTACGGTAACCGAGAAATTTACCATAGAAAGACCCGCAGGCAAGTTCTGGCTTTTTATAGAAAATGGCGGAATCGTTCATAAACCAGGCGAATTAAATGGAGCTATTGAACCTGTGGATCGTGTAAGCAGTATCTCTGTTAAACTAAACGGCGTTCAGATTGTGGAACCAAATAATTTGAGCCAACATGTTGCCAATGTAATAAGGAGAGACCTTGCCCTTTATGCAAATAACACGATAGAGGTAGAGGTGCGAGGAAGGCCGGGTAGTTATATTACAGTGTCTATAAGCAGCGGGGAGCCGAATCCCAAGGTATCTAATAAGCACGTTGATTTAACTGGCACAAATATGA
>JBBTFC010000033.1:7189-9899 GCA_038042015.1 Deltaproteobacteria bacterium | reverse complement strand
TAGCTCAGTTGGGAGAGCGTCACGTTCGCAACGTGAAGGTCGCCGGTTCGATCCCGGTACCCTCCACCATTTTTATCTTCTGGCCAAAAAACCCTTAACCATCTTTTCCTCATCAGCCCTTGTCTTTATCTTTTCATCTAATCTTTCGTCAAGGAGCTGGCTGAGGATTTTACTGTAGATCGGGCCTTCCGGCACGCCCAGCCGCTTCAGGTCGTCTCCATGGAGCAAGGTTTTGCATTCCTTTAAATGGGTTATAAAGTTTGACATTGCCTTCTTCGTGTCATTCAGTTTTGTTTTTGCCATGATGTACAAAACATCTTCCAAGGGAAGCGGTTTCAGGAGATGATAAATCTCGCTGGGCCTCAGGGTTTTTTTCATTTGCATTATATTTAATGCCTTTCTTGCATTACCCCTTGCCTCCAGTATATTCACCCGATGCTTGCCTGCAATAGCAAACCTTTTCTCCATCATCAGGGCATCATCATCCTTTAACTGGTCTATAACGGCAAGAAACAATACCAGCCATTCCTCAACCCTTTCTTCCATGTAAAGGAGTTTATACCATGCAAGCACATCCCTTACCCTTTCCAGAAGCAGCATCTCTTCCTTGTTAAGGTTGATATCAGGATGGATGAATTTAATCAAGTCAAATCCCTTAATACGGTCAATAGCGCGGAGAAAGTTTTCTTCTTCAAGCATAGCCCTTATTTCATTTAAAAGCCTCTCACCGCTTATCCTCTCCAGGAGATTTAATTTAACCGCATTTTTTATAAGGCCCTGTGTATGTTTTGCCATTGTAAAGCCGTATCGCTGTTCAAATCTGATAGCCCTGAAAACCCTTGTGGGATCTTCAACAAAGCTTAAGTTGTGCAACACCCTGATGGCCTTATCCTTTATATCCCTCTGGGCGCCGAAAAAGTCTATAAGTTCGCCGAAATTTTTTTGGTTCAGCGCTACAGCAAGGGTGTTGATGGTAAAATCCCTTCTGTATAAATCAAGCTTTAAAGATGATAATTCAACGGTCGGCAATGCCCCCGGCCTTTCATAAAATTCAAGCCTTGCAGTTGCTATGTCAATCTTAAATCCATCGGGGAATATGACAACCGCCGTTCCAAACCTCTCATGGCTTTTTATCCTGCACCCGAACCTCTTTGCAAATTCGCCGGCAAATGCAATGCCGTCGCCTTCTGTAACTATGTCAATATCCAGATTTGCGTATCTTAAGATTAAGTCCCTCACAAAACCGCCGACAGCATATACCCTGTATTCAAGCTCATCCGCCACCTTGCCTATATTTTTTAAAATATCCACTATCTTTGCCGGCAGCCTTTCCTCCATGAGTCTTGTGACTGCCTTATGTCTCCTGAGAGGCGCCTCTTCCGTTGGAAAAGGTTCTATCTTGAGTTCCTCATGAAGCAGCCTCAAAAGGTCTGTGCGGGTTATAATGCCCACAATCCTCCCATTGTCTGTCACAGGGAGCAGTCTTTGGTGATGCCCGATAATTGCATCCTGAACATCTGACATGGAAGCCGATGGGGCGACTATTTCAAATTCAGGGCTCATATATTCCTTTACAGACACATCCTTTAAGCCGTGGTAGATGGCCTTTTCAACCACCTGCCTTGTTATAATCCCGAGGACGTTTTGCCCCTTGACAACAGGTATCGCATTTATACCGTATCTGGTAAGCATATCCTTTGCATCCGCTATAGACGCATCCTCTGAAAGGGTGACAGGCGGGCTGGACATAATATCCCTTGCAAATCTTTTTGGCGTAATCCTGTCTTTTAAAACTGCTGTAAGTTTCTCTCTGGCCTGAATCAGTGTAATATCCTTTAAGGTCGCGGATGCGGCAGTCGGATGACCGCCGCCGCCAAGCATCTGCGCAATCTCGCCCGCATTTACCTCCTTTATCCTGCTCCTTGCGATAAGGTGGATTCTATCCTCCATGCTGATAAGGGCAAAGAGGCAGTTGATATTTTCAATATCCTTGAGCCTGTGAACCAGAACAGCCATATCCCCCATATATTTATCAGCAGAGGCCTCTGCAATCACCACATCTATGCCGTCAAAAGAATAGGTTGCTGCTGACTTAAGAAGGTCATTCAAGAGAGAGACCTGCTCTGCTGTAAGCTCTTTGGTAATCATATCTGACACAATATTCAGGATTGCGCCTTTGGATAACAAGAATGCCGCAGCCTCATAATCCTCCACAGTGGTGGATGAGAATGTCAGAGACCCTGTATCTTCATATATGCCAAGCATAAGCACTGTGGCCTCTTCCGGCGTAAGCGGTATTTTCTTTTCTTTGATTATGCGCACGAGGATGGTGGTTGTGGCGCCGTAAGGTTGGGTTACTTCAACGGAGCCGTGTATGTCATCAGGGGATTTTGGATGGTGGTCATAGATGTGAATATCAAGGCCGGGCCTGTTTATAATCTCCGCAAACTTGCCAATCCTTGCAGCCTGTCTTATATCAACCAGGATGAGGTTTGTAATTTCTCCCATTTTAATGTTTTTTATCTTCTCTATCTCAAAGAGATGGAATGTGGATTTTTCAAAGAAATCCCTTAAATTCTTTTCAAGCGAGCCAGGGAAGGTAAGAACTGCGTCAGGATAAAGCTTTTTTGCGGCAAGCATGGATGCAAGCGTGTCAAAATCCGCATTGACATGGGATGTGATAACCTGCATGAAAAGATGCTAACATATG
>JBBTFC010000033.1:4857-7089 GCA_038042015.1 Deltaproteobacteria bacterium | reverse complement strand
AAAATCCGCATTGACATGGGATGTGATAACCTGCATGAAAAGATGCTAACATATGCATATGGGATTGACAAGCGCCATGCTTTTAATTGTAAATTCTCCTTGACAAACTGCGCAAAGGGGATTAAGTTTTGATTAGTAGCGTTCCGGAGAGGCAATAATGAAACAGCAATTAACCTTATTTGCTCTATTTACAGGCATATTTATTATCGGATGCGCAAATCTGCAGCAGGAGCAAACCTTAAAGGATATCAAATCCCGTCTGTCTGAATTAGAAAAGACGCAGTCCAAAACCAGCGCAGGAATAGAAGAATTAAACAATAAATTCTTCTTGCTTCAGGAACAGGCCGCTGCTAACAAGAAAAATATTGATGAGATTAGGACCATGGCCGTTCCTGTTGCGCCGCCCGAAGAGTTAAAGGTTTTCAAACTTGAGACGGAAGGGATAAAAAGGGAAACCGCTGAAATAGAGGGGGTTGAAAAATGGCCTTCTGCTAAAAAACCTGCATATGCGCAAGACCCGGAAGCGCTCTATAATGAGGCGCAGAATCTGTTTATGGCAGGCAGATTATCTGAATCGGCGGAACAGTTCAGTAAATTCATCCAGCATTATCCCAAACATTCGCTGGCAGATAATGCCCAGTACTGGGTTGGAGAGACATATTATTCTCAGAAGGACTATCAAAAGGCAGTAATGGAGTTTCAGAAAGCGGTGGACAATTACCCAAATGAAAACAAGGCCCCTGATGCCTTGTTGAAAGTCGGTTTCTCGCATCTGGAGCTTAACAACAGGGATAAGGCATTAGCGGCCTTCAAAATGGTTATAGAAAAATATCCTTCGTCAGATGCGGCAGTAAAGGCAAAGGAAAGGTTACAGGGATTCCAAAAATGATCGGGGAGGAAAAGATATGAAGACAAAGTTGATTCTTATTGCATTGTGTATATTATCTTTAGAGGCATATTCACGGGCGCAGGAACGGCTTGAAGAATCTGTCCGGGCCCCGCAGGAAAAAGGGACTGTAAAGATACCGGATGAAGAAAATGTATATATTATAAAAAAGGGCGATACCCTCTGGCATATATCAGAGATGTTTTTAAAAGACCCTTTCAAATGGCCTAATCTGTGGAAGACAAATCCATATATAGTGAATCCGCATCTCATTTATCCTGGCAATACTGTTAGAGTATCTCCGAATGGTGGACTTCTTATAGAAGCTGAAAAGCCCAAAGAGGCAGATATAGTGGCTGTCCCTGAAGGGCTGGCTGTTGAAAAAATGCAAAAACTTGAAGAACCTTTGCAACCCGCAGAGCAGCCGAAAGAGGCATTGGCAAAGGTTGAAGAGCCTGCTCCGCCCCAGCCGCCTGAAGAAAAACCAATACTGCCGCCAATCCCTGAGATTGTAAAGGTCTCTTCTGCCATAATGGGAAGGCACGGGCTCATATCCGCAAAAGATATGGAAGGCACGGGCATGATTATAGGCTCAAAGACAGAGGGGCTCTTGCTATCTCAAGGAGACATTGTCTATATCTCTCTTATTAAAGGAACAGCGGTAACAGAAGGCGATAAATTTATTATTTTTACAACTACAGGCAAGGTTAAACACCCTGTGACTGAAAAGCCAATAGGGTTTTTGACTGACACCATCGGTGTATTAGAGGTTATAAAGGTTGAAAAGGGCGGTGTAATTGCCGCAAGGATAGAAAAATCTTATAAAGAAGTATTAAAGGGGGCAAGGCTTAAATCTTATGAACCGCCTGTAAATGAGGTAGTGGTAAAAAAGACTGAAAAGATAGTAGATGGATTAATTATAGAATCAATGGAGGGCAAGGTGGGATCGGCAGAGAACGATATGGTCTATCTTGACAAAGGGAAAAATAGCGGCCTTGATGTGGGAAATATCATGCATATCTTCAGGCCGACTATTACAGTGGTTGACCCCATGTCTAAAGAGAAAAAAACAATCACATTGCCCCCGATAGAACTGGGAAGGCTTGTAATAATCCGTGTGGAGGATGATACATCCACTGCATTTATCACAAAGAGCAGGCAGGTTATTTATAAAGGAGACAGGGTGAGGACGGCAGAATAGAGGGTTTATAAATACTTTCAAAAAAGGGATGGCGGCCAAAGGTTGCCATTTTTTTATTTTATCCATTGCCGGGTTAAATTATGTCAGTTAAAATAAAATATTGGCTGGGCCTCGGACAGGTCAAGGGAGTCGGCAATGTAACTTA
>JBBTFC010000033.1:0-4757 GCA_038042015.1 Deltaproteobacteria bacterium | reverse complement strand
AAATAAAATATTGGCTGGGCCTCGGACAGGTCAAGGGAGTCGGCAATGTAACTTATAAGACGCTCATTGATGAATTTCATGATCCCGAAACTGTTTTTGAAGCGCCCCTGAAAAGACTTGAAGAAATTCCGGGGATAGGTAGGAAAACCGCAGCAAACATAAAAAGTTTTAAGGAGTGGGACTGGGTAGAAAAAGAAATTGGTCTTATAGAAAAACAGGATGTTGTTTTTTTGACACTGAGACATTCAGATTTTCCAAAGGCGTTGCTTTCAATTCCTGATCCGCCGCCATATCTGTATGTAAAAGGGACAATCTGTAAAAAAGATGTGAATGCAATAGCCGTTGTCGGCACAAGGGTTCCAACACAGTACGGCATCGCTGCTGCGGAAAGCATTTCCAGAGAACTGGCTGGCTCCGGAATTACCATTGTCAGCGGGATGGCGAGGGGGATAGATGCTGCGGCTCACAGAGGCGCGCTTGCGGCAAATGGGAGAACCATAGCGGTGCTTGGCAGCGGGATTGATGTGATTTATCCGTCAGACAACAAGAAGCTGTATGAACAGATTATATCAAGCGGCGCTGTTGTGTCAGAATTTCCGATAGGTACAGCTCCCCTTGCCGAAAACTTTCCGCAGAGAAACAGGATTATAAGCGGTCTTGTTAAGGGGGTGCTGGTTGTGGAGGCGTCGGAGAAAAGCGGCTCGCTGATAACAGCCGGCCTCGCCCTTGATTACGGAAGGGATGTATTTGCCCTGCCCGGCAATATAACATCCTTCAAAAGCAAAGGGGCAAATAAACTCATTAAACAAGGGGCAAAACTTGTGGAGGATGCAAGGGATATTCTGGAGGAGCTGTCAATATCAGGGACAGGCATGGTGAAGACAGGTTTCAAACCTGCCCCTGCGCTTCCCGATTCACTGCGGAAGATACAAGCCGATCTTTCATCCGAAGAAGAAAAAATTATCAGCCTGCTGGACGAACCGAGCTTTATTGATACTATTATTCAAAGGACAGGTCTTCCTGCGCAGAAGATATCTGCCCTGCTTCTGGATATGGAATTAAAAGGGCTTGTGCAGCAGCAGGCCGGCAAACAGTTTATAAGGAGGGGCGGGTGAAATCGCTTGTCATCGTAGAATCGCCTGCAAAGGCAAAGACTATTGAGAAATTTCTCGGAAAGGATTTCACGGTGAAGTCTTCCATTGGTCATATCCGCGATTTGGTGAAGAAGGGGATAGGAGTGGATGTAGAAAATAATTTTGAGCCCATGTATGAAATTTCACCCGATAAAAAAGCTGTGGTTGCCGAATTGAAAAAAATTGCCAAAGGCGCGGATACAGTGTGGCTCGCAACAGATGAAGACCGCGAAGGCGAGGCCATCGCGTGGCATCTGTCGGAAGCGCTGGATTTGAAGCCTGAGGAGACGAAAAGGATCACCTATTCCGAGATCACCAAAGACGCGATTCAAAAGGCGCTTGAACATCCGAGGGCCATTGACAAGAATCTGGTGGATGCTCAGCAGGCCCGCAGGGTCTTGGACAGATTGGTCGGCTATGAGATTTCACCGATCCTTTGGAGGAAGGTGAAGCCTGCGCTTTCCGCAGGAAGGGTGCAGAGCGTTGCCGTGAGATTGATTGTTGAGCGGGAAAGGGATATAGACAATTTCAAATCCGTTTCGTCGTATAAGGTGTCCGCTGTTTTTTTGAATGGAAAAAACGAAATAGTGAAGACCGAACTGTTAAAACGGTTTTCCACCAAAGAAGAGGCAAGGGCATTTCTGGAAAAATGCAAGGATGCGGAGTTCTCCATCGTTGCTATCGAGACAAAACCCGCAAAGAAGACCCCATCCGCGCCGTTCACCACTTCAACGCTTCAGCAGGAGGCTGGGAGAAAATTCGGATACCCGGTTGCGCAAACCATGCGGATCGCGCAGGGGCTTTATGAGAGCGGAAATATAACCTACATGCGCACAGATTCGGTAAACCTTTCCGACACTGCGCTGGGTCAGGCGAAAACAGAGGTTGAACGATTGTATGGTAAAGACTTTGTGAATATCCGCCGTTACAAAACTAAGAGCAAAGGAGCGCAGGAGGCGCACGAGGCCATCCGCCCGACAGATTTCGGTGTTTACGAAATTGAAGGCTCTCCGCAGGAGCGGCGCATCTATGATCTGATATGGAAAAGAACCGTCGCCTCGCAGATGAGCGATGCGCTGCTGGAGAAAACCACAGCAACCATCCGCGTGTCAACAACTGAAGAAAAGTTCGTTGCCCAGGGAGAGGTTCTGAAGTTCGAGGGATTTCTCAAGGTGTATCTCGAAGGAAAAGACGAGGAAGACGAGGAAAATGCGGAAGGCATCCTGCCTCCTTTGAAGATTGGCGAGAAGCTCTCAAACAAAGAGGTAACTGCCACGGAACGGTTCACCCATCATCCGCCCCGCTACACCGAAGCCACATTGGTACGCAAACTGGAGGAGCTCGGCATCGGAAGGCCTTCCACCTACGTTCCAACCATCTCCACCATTCAAAAGAGAAATTATGTGGTGAAAGAAGACCGCGACGGCATGAAAAGGAATTTTAGTTGTCTCTTGCTGAAGGACAAACAGATCACCGAAGATATCAAATTCGAAAACACCGGAGCCGAGAAGGCAAAGCTCTTTCCCACGGACATCGGCATGGTGGTGAATGATTTTCTGATGAATAATTTCAAAGACATTATGGATTTCAATTTCACGGCAAAGGTGGAGGAGGGGTTTGACGAAATTGCCGGGGGAAAATTAGTGTGGACAAAGATGCTTGCGGAGTTTTACAAACCCTTTCATAAAACCGTGGAGCATACAGCGGAAACATCCGCGCGCCAGAGCGGCGAACACATGCTCGGCAAAGACCCGGAGACGGGAAAACAGGTGATTGTGCGGCTCGGAAAGTTTGGACCTATAGTTCAAATCGGGCATCAGGATGACGAGGAAAAACCGCGCTATGCCTCGCTTCTCAAGGATCAGCGCATGGATACCATCACCTTTGAACAGGCAATGGAGCTATTTAAGCTCCCCCGCAACCTCGGCGCGCACGAAGGCAATGAGGTGATCGTGAATATCGGACGTTTCGGCCCGTACATCAAGTATCAGGATGGATATATATCGCTTCCGAAAAGCGAAGATCCGTACAAGATTTCGCTGGAAAGGGTGAAGGAAATTCTGAACGGCCCCCGCCTACCCAAGGTCTTGGGCAAGTTTCAGGGAGAAGACATAACCGTTGCTAAAGGGAGATTCGGCCCGTATGTGAAATATAAAAATATCTTTGCATCCCTCAGCAAAGGGGAAGACCCATTCAGTGTAACGTTGGAGCGCGCCATTGAACTGGTGACAGCAAAGGAGAAGAAAGAGCTGGAGAAAATAATTAAATCATGGGGAGAGGACGCGCGGGTGCGCGTGGTGAACAGCAGATACGGCCCGTGCATTCAGGCCGGAAAAAAATTCTTCCGCATCCCTGCGAGCAAAACTCCACAGGAACTTACGCTGGATGAATGCCTTGCCATAGCGGGATTAAACGAGGAAAAGAAAAAAACAAAAGCCGAAGGAGCGAAGGCAAAGGCCAAAAGCGGGAAGGTTAAAACCCGTAAGGCGGGATGAAAAAAATGAAAACCACAAACTCTAAAAAACTCATGCAAAGGGCTCAGAATCTAATCCCGGGCGGTGTGAATAGCCCTGTAAGGGCGTTTAAGGCGATGGGTGGAAATCCGCTCTTTATTAAAAAAGCAAAAGGCTCAAAGATATATGATGTGGATGGAAATTGTTTTATAGATTATGTGGGATCATGGGGGCCTGCGATACTCGGTCATGCGCATCCCAAAGTCAATGCTGCGTTAAAGAAGGCTGTTGACAGAGGAACAAGCTACGGCGCGCCGACAGAGCTTGAGGTAGCCTTATCTGAACTTGCGCTTGAGGCATTCCCTTCTATGGATATGGTAAGGTTTGTAAACTCAGGTACAGAGGCGACCATGAGCGCTATTCGTCTTGCGCGGGCATATACGAAGAGGGACAAGATAATAAAGTTTGATGGAGGTTATCACGGCCACAGCGACGGCCTTCTTGTCAAGGCAGGAAGCGGCGCAGCAACCCTCGGAGTTCCTGACAGCCCCGGAGTTCCGGCGGATATTGCAAAAAATACCTATACGGCTATCTACAACGACATAACATCTGTAGAGGATATTCTCAGAAACGACCCTGAAGGCGTAGCCTGCATAATCGTAGAAGGTGTACCTGGCAATATGGGTGTTGTGCTTCCGCAGAGCGGATTTTTAAAGGCGATTAGAGATATGTGTCGTCAGTACGGCATTGTGCTGATTCTGGATGAGGTAATGAGCGGCTTCAGACTCTGCTACGGCGGCGCGCAGAAGGTTTATGATGTGAACCCTGATATGACATGCCTTGGAAAGGTGATTGGCGGCGGGCTGCCTGTCGGCGCATTTGGCGGCAAGAAAAAGATAATGGAGATGCTTGCGCCGTCCGGCCCGGTTTACCAGGCAGGGACATTATCCGGCAATCCCCTTGCGATGACCGCAGGCATAGAGACGCTCAAGATTTTAAAAGGAAAAGGTGTTTATGAAAGGCTTGAGAAGACAAGCAGAGGGTTATGCGACGGCCTTGAGGATATAGCGGCGAGAAGAGGGATACCTGTTCAGATTGCAAGGGCGGGCGCTATGTTCACGCTTTTTTTTAATGATAGGCCCGTTGATAATTATGAAGATGCCAAGAAAAG
>JBBTFC010000032.1:17901-20728 GCA_038042015.1 Deltaproteobacteria bacterium | reverse complement strand
CTGCCCCCGACGTTCTCTGATAGTCTCCCTCCCTGTTAGGATGGACAATGGAGAGGTCAGATATTTTGAAGGCTACAGGGTACACTATAACACTGCCAGAGGCCCTGCCAAAGGCGGTATAAGATACCATCCGAATATTACGTTAAATGAAATAATAACCCTTGCTGCGCTTATGACATGGAAATGCGCGGTTGTAGACGTACCGTTCGGAGGCGCTAAGGGCGGCGTTGCCTGCGACACCACAAAAATGAGCCGCGACGAGATAAAAAAATTGACCCGCAGGTATACATACGAAATAGCGATGCTGATAGGTCCTGAGTCTGACATACTCGCGCCTGATATGTATACAAACGAACAGGTAATGGCATGGATAATGGATACCTACAGCACAATAAAAGGATACTCTGTGCCGGGTGTTGTTACAGGAAAACCTGTTTGTATCGGGGGATCTCTGGGTAGAAAGACCGCCACATCTCAGGGTCTTGTAACTGTGCTGCTGGAGACTGTTAAGCATCTCGGGCTTCCACAGACAGGGCTTGCAATTTCAATAATAGGTTTTGGCAATGTGGGAGAAGCAGCAGCAGACATACTATATGAAAAGGGGATGCGCATAGTGGGCCTGGCGGATTCCAAAGCCGCTATCTATAACCCCAAGGGACTGGATATAAAGGCTGTTAAAAAACATAAGTCTGATAAAAAATCCCTTGCAGGCTTCAAAGATGCAGAAGAGGTTTCTGTAGATGAGTTGGTCGGTCTTAGCTGCGATGTGCTGATCCCTGCTGCGCTGGAAGGCCAGATAAACTCAAAAAATGCAAACAATGTTAAAGCCAGAATCATTGCAGAAGGCGCTAATGACCCGACAACCCGGGAGGCAGATGCTATACTGAATGAAAAGGGCGTGTTTATACTCCCCGATATCTTGGCCAATGCCGGAGGCGTTGTTGTCTCATACTTTGAATGGGTACAGGATATACAACGGTTTTTCTGGCAGGAAGACGAGATACAAAAAAAATTAGAAGGGATTATGATTAAAGCCTTTAAACATGTGCTGGCAATATCTCAGGATAAAAAAGTAGATATGCGAACGGCTGCAATGATTCTGGGGGTTGGCCGGGTAGCTGAAGCCAGCGCGGTAAGAGGTTTGTATCCCTGATTCACGTTGACAAAATACAGCTGACAAAATACCTCTTGAAAAGTTAATATAACTCTGGTAAATTTGTCATCTTCTTCACCAAACTTGCCCATGATTGTATCTATCGGTGACAGGTGGTTATCAACAGGTGTTAATAATGTTGTGGATAATTTTATTTGGGTGTTTTTCCTATGAGTACAATTGATATCTGGAAAAAATGTCTTGAGGCTGTTAAGGGCCAAATACCCGGTCAGCATTTCAATACATGGTTTAAGCCTATAAGCGTAGCAGGTATCAATGAAACCTCTTTAGAATTGGAGGTTCCCAACCGCTTTTTTCTGGAATGGCTGAAAGACCATTATCTCCCTCTTATACAAGAGGTCATTACAAAAACAAGCCAAAGGGAATATTCTATCGTATGGCGTATAGGCAAGGTATCGACACAACGTACCTCTGTGCCTGTTTCAACCGCCATTTCACAAACATCTGCTGTCGCTGAAAGAGTTTTGACAAACACCGGTTTTAACCCATATTATACCTTTGAAAATTTTGTTGTGGGAAAAGATAATCAACTTGCCCACGCAGCATGTACGGCTGTAGCTAATCAATTTTCCAATAAATATAATCCGCTCTTTGTATACGGCGGGGTTGGGTTAGGAAAAACTCATCTCCTCCAGGCTATTGGACATAATGTCCTTCAAAAAACTAACTCTACCAATGTATGCTATTATACGTCTGAAGGGTTTATGAATGAGTTTGTAAGCGCAATGCGGCGCGGTAAAATGGATGATTTTAGAAATAGATTCAGGCGGGCAGACCTACTACTTATAGATGATGTCCAGTTTTGGGCAGGAGGCAAGGGGAGAACCCAGGAGGAATTTTTTCATACCTTCAATGCCCTCTATGAGGCACATAAGCAAATTGTAATTACCAGCGATAAATACCCTAAAGATCTTGATGGACTGGAAGAAAGGCTCAGGAGCCGTTTTGAGATGGGTTTAATCGTTGATATCCAGCCCCCTGACCTGGAAACAAAAATGGCCATTCTGCAAAAGAAAGCGGTGTTGGAATCCGTCGTCCTTCCTGATGATGTCACCCGTTTTTTGGCATCTCTTGGCAGTTCCAATATCAGGGAGTTGGAGGGTTATCTTGCCAGAATAATCGCTGTGTCTTCATTATCAAACAAAGAGATTACCCTGTCTATGGTTAAGGATACTCTCAAAGATATAATTAAGGACAGTAAAACAAAGGTTATAACTATTGATATGGTTCAAAAGGCTGTGGCTTCATTTTTTAATATAAGTGTGGCTGACCTAAAATCCAAAAGAAGACTGCAAAATTTTGTTGTACCAAGACAAATAGCAATGTATTTTGCAAGGGAGCGCTGTAAATCTTCATTCCCTGAAATAGGAACCGCCTTTGGTAATAAAGATCATTCCACAGTTATCTATGCCGTCAATAAGGTAAAAAAGTTAATAGAGAAAGACTCTGAGCAGAGGAGAGTTGTTTTTTCTATAAAAGATATTATAAGTAAATGATAATAAATTGTGGAAATGATGGTTTTTTATTGTGGATTTAAATTTGTTTTTTTATAATAATGTTTTGTTGGTTGTGTTTTTGTTGATAAGTTTTATTGTTTTCCATATATTGATAGTGGTGGATTGTTAATAAATTTTATATACTTATGTTTTTTTC
>JBBTFC010000032.1:0-17801 GCA_038042015.1 Deltaproteobacteria bacterium | reverse complement strand
CCATATATTGATAGTGGTGGATTGTTAATAAATTTTATATACTTATGTTTTTTTCCACAAAAATGGTTGCTATATAACTACTACTAATTTAAATATATTTAATAAAGAGATAAAAACAAAAGGAGAGTTAATTATGAAATTTCAAATTGAAAAACCTATATTTTTAAAAGCGCTCCAGCGGGTTCAAGGAATAGTTGAAAAAAGGAATACTATGCCAATATTAGCCAATATATTAATAAAAGCACAACATGGAAAGATTGAAATAATGGCAACCGACCTTGAAGTGTCAATTAAAGATTTATGCGACGCAGTGATAATGAAAGAGGGGAGCGCGACAATAAACGCAAGAAAACTTTTTGAAATAATAAAAGAGGCCCCTGAAGACAAAATAGATATAGCAGATGAAGACGGCGGAAAAATAACTATAAAAAGTGGAAAGGCTGAATTTAATATAGTTGGTCTGCCTGTAGAAGAATTTCCATCTTTTCCTGTTTATGACGAAGGAGGGTTGTTTAGAGCGGCTCCGGAAATATTAAAGGAAATGATAGAAAAGACGGTCTTTGCCTCTTCCACAGATGAAACACGGTATAATATAAACGGCGTGTTTGTGGAAAAAGATGGGACAAAGATAAGAATGGTGGCAACAGACGGCCACCGCCTGGCTGTAATAGAAAGAAGCAGCGAGTGGCCGGCGTTTGATAAAGGGGTTATACTGCCGCGAAAGGGAATTATAGAGTTAAAGAAATTCCTTGATGACGCAGTAGAGGGGGCTTTCTCCTTGGCCTTTACAGTTAACAGTATGATTGTGAAAAAAGACTCTACTGTTCTAATTGTAAGACTTATAGATGGAGAATTCCCTGATTATAAACAGGTTATACCAAAGGGTAATGACAATAAGGTAAAATTGGGGAGAGCGGATTTTTTAAGTTCTTTAAGAAGGGTTTCCCTGCTCTCTATGGAAAAGGGAAGAGGCGTTAAATTTGGTCTGTCAAAAGGAAAGTTGGAGCTTTCTTCCAATAATCCTGACGTCGGGGAGGCAAGGGAAGAAATAAGTGTGGACTATAAGAACGATGGGTTGGAGATTGGTTTTAATGCTACATATATGATGGAGGCTTTAGGGATTATTGGAGGGGATGAAATTGTCCTTGAGCTTAAAGACCGTGAAAGTCCGGCCATGCTGAAATCAGCCATCCCAAATGGCTATGTGTATGTTATCATGCCCATGAGAATTTAAGCAATCCGTTATACCTAAAAAACAAGGAGGATGTATGGCAAGTCTTAACAAGGCAATGTTAATAGGAAATCTCGGCAAAGACCCTGAAATAAAATACACCCCGGAAGGTCTGGCAATAGCAAAGTTCAGTATGGCCACAAAAGAACAGTGGAAAGATAAAGACGGCCAAAAACAGGATAAGACCGAATGGCATAATATTGTTACTTTCGGTAAACTGGCAGAGATATGCGGCGAATACCTTGTAAAGGGCAAACAGGTCTATATAGAGGGCAGGATACAGACAAGAAGTTGGGACGATAAGGACGGCAATAAAAAATATATGACAGAGATTGTCGCCAACACCATGCAGATGCTCGGCAAAGCAGATGCCTCATTAAAGGGCGCAACGGTTACCGATGAAAATGCTGTTGTTTCAGAACCACCTCATATGGATGAGGATGTTCCTTTTTAAGTTGATGAGTTTAAGGGATGGGAAATTATGCTCGCCAAACGTATAATACCCTGCCTTGATGTAAAAGACGGCCGAGTCGTAAAGGGTATAAGCTTTATCCATCTCAAGGATGCAGGAGACCCTGTGGAATGCGCCAAGGCATATGAAGAACAAGGGGCAGATGAGATGGTCTTTCTGGATATAACCGCATCCTACGAAAAAAGAAACATTATTATTGACATTGTTGAAAGGACAGCCGCAGAGGTTTCTATGCCACTCACAGTCGGCGGCGGCATAAGGACACTGGAGGATATAAAAACCTTACTTCGGGCAGGCGCGGACAAGGTGTCAATCAATACCACAGCCGTAGAAGACCCGGAGTTTGTAAAAAAGGCGTCTGAAAGGTTTGGAAGCCAATGTATTATTGTTGCCATTGACGCAAAGAGGAGAGAGGCGCTTGTGCCAGCATGGGACGTCTATACCCATGGCGGAAGAAAAGACAGCGGGTTTGACGCGGTTTCCTGGGCAAAGAGGGTGGAAGGACTCGGCGCAGGAGAGATACTTTTGACCAGTATGGACAGGGATGGCACAAAAGAGGGATACGACATAAATCTCACATCAAGCATATCAGAGAACGTTGGCATACCTGTCATTGCATCAGGCGGCGCAGGCAGCCTTGAGCATCTTTACACCGCATTTAAAGAGGGAAAGGCAGATGCTGTGCTTGCAGCCTCTATATTCCACTTCGGCGAGTTCACCATCCCGCAGACAAAGAAATTTCTTAAAGAAAAGGGAATAAATATAAGAGAGGAATATTAAAGAAATCTTTTCCTATTATACCTTAAATCCCTTTGCTTTATCAAAACCAATCTGGAGAGCTTTTTTATTCAAATCAAGAAATGCGGCAGGAACCCGTGCGAGCACTGCTTTTTCAAGCGCCTCGTGGGAGATAATCTTTGTAAGCTCGGTTATCATACCCAAAGCAATTATATTGGCAACTATGGTTTTGCCAAGTTCATCCCTTGCAATAGTCGTTATAGGAAAAGAGTAGGCCTTGAAATTTCCGGAGGGAATATTCTTTACCTCGTCTGAATCCACAAGCAGTATGCCGCCGTCCTTTATGTCCTTACAGTATTTTGTGCATGCCTCCTGTGTCATGGCAAGCATGGCATCAATGCTGGTTGCCTTTGGGTAATCTATCTCCTCATCGCTTATTATAACCTCACTCTTGGATGCGCCGCCCCTTGACTCAGGGCCGTATGACTGGCTCTGCGAAGCGTTCTTGCCGCCGTATATTGATGCTGCCTCTGCCATTATAATACCAGCCAGAATTATACCCTGGCCGCCTAAACCGCTGAATCTCATTTCATATCTCTGTCCCATTATAACCTCCAATTTAGCTCAGTGCTCATAGTTCTTGGCTCATAGTAAAAACTATCAGCTATCAGCCATGAGCTATGAACTTACTTCCCCTGCGCCTTTGCCATTAACTTCTCATATTCCTCGCAATATTCCGGCCTCTCTGTTTTATGTAAAACCCCTCTCAAAAGTTTTCCCTGTAGCTGCTCCGGGGTCATTTTCGCTGCCTGAGCCACAGAAACAGTCCCTTCTTTCTCAACCTTCTCCATCATCTCAGATGCGCTCTTCATTTTATTAAATCTTCCGTAATAGGTTGGGCAGGAATCCATAATATCCACCACTGCCGTGCCCTTGTGCATAATAGCATCATAGAGGGTCTTCTCAAGTTCCTGACAGTGATACGCAGTTCCCCTTGCCACAAATGTTGCGCCTGCAGCCTTTGCAAGATCACATGTGTTAAATGTCGGCTCAATGCTTCCGTATTTTGCTGTCGTTGCTATCATGCCCTGCGGGGTTGTTGGCGAAGCCTGTCCGCTTGTCATGCCGTATATATAGTTATTATAGACAAGAATTGCCATATCCATATTCCTTCTGCATGCATGGATGAAATGATTTCCTCCGATTGCAAGCGCATCTCCGTCGCCTGTAATTACAATAATCTTAAGTTTTGGCTTGGCAAGTTTAATCCCCGTGGCATAGGCAATGGCCCTTCCGTGAAGTGTATGGAGTGTATTGAAATCCAAATAGCCCGGCGTCCTGCTGGAACAGCCTATGCCGGAGACCATGGCAATGTCGTCCTGCGGGATGCCTGTTGCATGAATAGCCCTTAAAAGGCTCTTCATCAATATTCCGTGCCCACATCCAGGGCACCATAAATGCGGAAGCTTGCCTTTTCTCATATAAGAACTGTAATCAAAAGGTTTTTTCTCTTTATAAGGAACTGTTGCTATTGCAGCCTGTGTGGACATGGTATCCTCCTGTTTAAAAATAGTGACCAGTGATCAGTTTAATTAGGTCTATTCTGGCCACTGGTCACTGTACACTGACCACTGTTTTTTTATCCGTCTATCATATCCCTTGCAATCATAACCTCAGCGGGAATCACTGTCGCATCAACCGGCTTGCCAAGAATGGCGTTCATTATCTGCTTCGGGTGAATCGGGTCTGTATCAACCCTGAATATGCCTCTTACCTCGCACCTGCCTCTGGATGCGCGTTGCACCTCATGTACAATCTGGCCAAGGTTCATCTCCGGCACTATAATGGTCTTCACCTGCTTTGCCATCTCCTCTACTGCATCATCAGGGAATGGCCAGAGGGTTAATGGCCTCAGAAGCCCCACCTTAATGCCTTTGCTCCTGAGCTCCTTAACGGCAAACTTTGCGCTCTTTGCGCACACGCCGTATGCAAAAACCGCTATCTCTGCATCATCAAGATAAAACTCCTCATTCTTCCAGATAGTCTCTCTGTTATCGTATACCTTTTTTACAAGCCTTTCGTTGGATTCCTGGATAAGCTTTGTATTGCCGCTGGGAAAGCCGTCCGGCGCATGATAAAGCGCTGTAACATGGAACCTGTAACCTTCGCCGTAAGCAGCCAGCGGCGCAACCTTGCCGTTTTTTACTTCATAAGGTTTGTATTCTGAAGGAGGACAGGTTGGTTTTAGCCTTTCAATCACCTCTATCTCTCCATGCTCAGGGAGGGTAACAGCCTCTCTCATGTGACCTATGACCTCGTCATACAATATCAGCACAGGCGTCCTGTAGGTCTCAGACAGGTTAAATGCCCTTATGGTTTCATGCAGCGCTTCCTGCACGGAAGAAGGGCTAAGGGTAATGGCAGGATGGTCGCCGTGGGTTCCCCATTTTGCCTGCATTACATCAGACTGGCTTGGACCTGTTGGATAACCTGTGGACGGCCCGCTCCTCATAACATCTACTATGACGCACGGCACCTCAGCCATGCACGCATAGCCGATGCCTTCCTGCATAAGAGAAAAGCCGGGGCCAGATGTTGCAGTCATGGACTTCATACCGCCGAGAGCCGCTCCGACTATAGCGCTCACACTTGCAATCTCATCTTCCATCTGAATAAATACGCCGCCAAGCTTTGGAAGCCTCGCAGCCATAACCTCCATAATCTCAGTGGACGGGGTAATTGGATAACCTGCATAAAATCTGCATCCTGCATAAAGCGCGCCCTCTACACATGCCTCATTACCCTGAATAAATTTTTTCTGCTTGCCTTTTTTTATGGTCATAAACTCTCCTCTATCGTGCCTGTATAATTTAATATAATTTGCATTTTGCGCTATGAGCTTTACACTGGAAAGACCCGGATTGCAAAGTCAGGACATCTTAAGTCGCATAGCTGGCAACCTGTGCATGCCTCCAGATTTTTAACTCCCACAACTGTGCCTTTCATCTCTAACACATTGGTCGGACAGAAATCAACACAGATATCGCATCCCTTGCAGAACTTTTCATTAATCTCTATACGCCAGAGTTTTTTTGCCGCCTCAGCCATTTATTGCCTCCTTCTTATTTCTTTAACAACTCCATCATTGTTTTCCCAATATCCGCAGGGGTCTTTGTAACCTTTATCCCTGCCTTCATCATTGCCTCAAACTTTTCCTCCGCAGTTCCTTTGCCGCCCGATATTATTGCGCCTGCATGTCCCATCCTTTTCCCCTTCGGCGCTGTAACGCCTGCGATATAGCCCACAACAGGTTTTTTTACATTCCTCTTTACAAATTCCGCGGCCTCTTCCTCTGCTGTGCCGCCTATCTCGCCTATCATAATCACGGCATCAGTGTCCTTATCTTTTTCAAACATCTCAAGCGTTTCTATAAAATTAACGCCGTTCACAGGATCTCCGCCTATGCCCACGCATGTTGACTGCCCCAAACCCAATCTTGTCAACTGGTCAACAGCCTCATAAGTAAGAGTGCCGCTCTTTGAGACAACGCCGACCCGCCCTTTTTTGTGTATATGACCCGGCATGATGCCTATCTTACATTCATCAGGGGTTATAACTCCCGGACAATTTGGCCCGATAAGCCTGGATTTTCTGCCATCCATAAATCTTTTGACCTTCACCATATCCAGAACAGGTATCCCCTCTGTTATGCACACCACAAGCTCTATTCCTGCATCCACCGCCTCCATTATCGCATCTGCTGCAAATGCCGCAGGCACATATATTACAGATGCACTTGCGCCGGTCTTTTTTCTTGCCTCATCCACTGTGTCAAAAACGGGAATACCGTCAACATTACTGCCACCTTTCCCCGGCGTTACGCCGCCCACCATCTTTGTGCCGTATTGAACCATCTGCCTCGTGTGAAATTGCCCCTGTTCGCCGGTTATTCCCTGACAGATTACCTTTGTATTTTTATTTACAAGGATGCTCACAAAACCTCCGATTTTAGCTCATTGCTCATAGCTCTTAGCTCATAGTAAAAAACTATCAGCTATCAACCATGAGCTATGTTTTTTGCCGCCTTTACTACCTTTTCCGCTGCCTCGTCCATCTTTTCCGCAGTTATTATATTTAAACCGGATTCAGACAAAATCTTTCTACCCAAATCCACATTCGTCCCCTGCAAACGGACAACCAGCGGAACCTTTATGCCGACCTCTTTTGCGGCAGCTATCACACCCTCTGCGATTATATCACACCTCATTATGCCGCCGAATATGTTTATCAAAACCGCCCTTACCTTTTCATCTGACATCAAAATCTTAAATGCCGCTGTAACCTGATCCTTGTTTGCGCCGCCGCCCACATCAAGAAAATTCGCAGGCATGCCGCCGTAGAGTTTTATGATGTCCATTGTAGCCATTGCAAGGCCGGCGCCATTTACCATACATCCTATGTTGCCGTCAAGCGCAACATAATTAAGGCTGTGCCGTGACGCATCCACCTCTTTCGGGTCTTCTTCATCCAGGTCGCGCATATCATGTATATCCTTGTGCCTGAAAAGGCCGTTATCGTCAAAACCCATCTTTGCGTCCAATGCGATAATATTCCCGTCCTTTGTGATAACAAGCGGGTTTATCTCAGCCATTGATGCGTCAGAATCAACAAATGCCCGATAAAGTCCCGTAATAAATTTTACAGCCTTATTCACAAGGGACTTGTCTATATTGAGTCCGAATGCAAGTTTCCTTGCCTGAAATGCCTGCAAACCAACAGCAGGATCAACATACTCCTTTAAAATCTTTTCAGGGCTTCTAACTGCAACTTCTTCTATCTCAACGCCGCCTTCCTGAGAGGCCATCACAACAACCCTCTGCTTTGCCCTGTCAACAACCATTCCAAGATAGAGCTCCCTCGCTATCTGACACCCCTCTTCTATCAGAACCTTCTTAACCTCTTTGCCCTCAAGCCCTGTCTGATGTGTAACAAGTTTTTTCCCGAGGATTGCCTCTGCGAATTGTCTTGCCTCCTGATGATTTTTTGCAAGCTTTACACCACCGGCCTTTCCTCTTCCGCCTGCATGTATCTGCGCCTTCACAACGCATAGCTTATCGCCCATGAAGTTCTTGGCAATATCTTCTGCCTCATCAGGCGTGAACGCAACCCTGCCTTTTGGCACAGCAACATCGTATCTTGCAAGAATTGACTTGGATTGGTATTCGTGAATATTCAAGCTTATCCTCCTATTAAATACAATGGATTAGGGGTTAGGAGATAGATACTGCCTCGCCTTCACATGGTCAGGCGTATACTCAGGCAAGATCATGGGGCCGACAACCGGCTCTTTTATCCCTGCCATCGCCAATTCCTTCTCAAACTTTTCCACATGCTCCAGCGTCAGTTTGACCCCTGACTTCTGACCCTTGACTGTTTTTAAATATTCTGCTGCATTCATCCCGGCCCTTCTTCCGAACACAAGAATATCAAGGAGTGAATTCCCCATAAGCCTGTTCCTTCCATGCACGCCGCCTGTAACCTCTCCGGCAGCATAAAGCCCGGGGAGTGTTGTGCCTGCATTGTCGTTTATCATCATGCCGCCGTTCTGGTAGTGGAGGGTTGGATAGACCAGCATCGGTTCTTTGCTTATATCAATACCATACCGCTTGAACTGTATATATTTTGCAGGCAGCTCCTTCCTTACCGTGCCTTCGCCGTGAAGCGCCTCTATCATAGGCGAATCAAGCCATACTCCCATCCTCCCGACAGGGGTTGTTATCCCCTTTCCCTTTTCAAGACACTCCTTAATTATGCATGATGATTCAATATCCCTCGGCTCCAGCGGGAAGCAGAATTCCTCGCCGTTAATATTTATAAGCTGGGAGCCAAGCCCCCGGACCTTTTCCGTGATAAGAAGCCCGATATTCTGCTCAGGATAGACCACGCCTGTCGGATGATACTGGGTTGAATCCAGGTCCTTCATCTTGACCCCTGCCCTGTAAACCATGACAATACCGTCTGCTGTTGCGCCGTAGTGGTTTGTGGTGGGGAAGCCCTGTATGTGCAGCCTTCCGAAACCGCCTGTGGCCATAACAACTGCCTTTGCCTTTACAATGTAATATTCCTTTGTCTCAAGGTTATATAAAACAGCGCCGCTGCACCTCCCGTCTGCATTTAAAATCAGTTCAACAGCAGGAGAAAATTCCAGAACCTTTATATCTTCAGAACGGTTTCTTGCCTCGTCCCTTAAAACCCGCATTATCTCAGCGCCAGTCATATCTCCCGCCGAGTGCATCCTCTTCCTGCATGTGCCGCCGCCGTGCCTTACCAGCATCCTTCCATCATGGTGTTTGTCGAACATCAGGCCGAGCGATTCAAGCCAGTATATTACAAGCGGGGCATCGTTTGTAAGCCCTGCCACAAGGTCGGGCTGGTTGCTGAAATGCCCCCCGCCCACAACATCAAGATAATGGTAATACGGCGAATCACATTCCTGGTCAGCCCCCTGAATCCCACCCTCTGCCATGACCGTATTTGAATCACCATGCCGAAGTTTTGTTGCCACGATAACCTTGCAGCCGTTTTCCTGCGCAATCAATGCCGCTGCTGTGCCTGCGCCTCCTGCGCCTATCACAAGCACATCTGTTTCGTAATCTATTTTTGCAAGGTCTATATTTTTGGGATTTATCCTGCTTTTGGATTCCAGAAGATTTACAACCTCTTCAGGGAAGGTCTCTCCCTTATTAGGCCCTACCTTTACAGCCCTTCTCCCATCGGGTTTATAATCAGGGTGATATTTGCTGAGCCACTCTTTACGCTGATCCATTGTCATGGCCGGAAAGTGCTGGTTCTTCCTTGCCCTCTCAACCCTCTGCGGCCTCGTTGCCTCAACATTTTTTATAAGCTCTTTTAATTCCGGTGTATAACCGCTCATAGGATTCTCCTTTAGCTATTCCATCAAATTGATAACAAATAGCTATTTACAAATGCGAAATATCTTTCGGCATCCATTTGCCCGGCTCTGCCATATCCGGCTCTCTTTCCCTTTCCGTATACAGTTTCTTGAGTTCATCAGCGCTTTTCTTTGTAAGCTCATCCAGCATCTTGAGATACTTTCCGCTCTTTACCGCTTCAACACGTTTCTTCAGATGCTCTGCTGTTGGCAGGATATATTTGCCATATATCCTCCTGACAAACATCGCGGCGGTAAACTGTGATATCTGCGCAGGACACCTTGCTGCGCAAAGCCCGCACATAACGCAGTCAAAACTTTTTATTGCGGCGCCCTTCAAATCGCCCCGCTTCATCAGCGCAATGTAGTCCATGACATCAATATCCATGGGGCATGTCCTTGTGCATGTGCCGCAGCCGACGCACTTGAAGACTTCGGGATACAGCCTTCTGAGCTCCTCATGCGGAGAGCCTTCCATCTTTTCAAGGTCATAGTCCGGCCTGTTTGACGGGAAAAACGGAAGCTGGGTAATAACCATATTCGGCTGGGCAACTGTCTGGCACGCAAGCCCTGTCTTTAATTTATAGTCCCCAAGAAACCTGTAGAATGTGCCACATGCGCCGCATATGCCTCCCCTGCACCCGCACCCGCGCATATACTGATATCCGGCGTATTCTGTCGCCTTCATAATGGTCAAGGTCTCCGGCACCATATATTCCCTGCCCATTATGTAAATCGGTATCATCTTTGCGCCTTCAGGCGGTATGGTCTTATCGCCTGTTGCAAGCGGTTTTATCGGTTTTTTATCTTTAGCCATAGGAAACTCCTTTTAAAAGTCATTATACATTTTCTTTACTGCCGCTGCCGTATAAACCGGCCCTTCTTTGCATATATATACATCGCCCACATTGCATCTTCCGCATTTCCCAACGCCGCACTTCATCTTGTTTTCAAGTGTTGTATAAACCTGTTCATCAGAGAATCCGAGTTTGTTCAATGCCTGTAATACAAATTTTATCATTATCGGAGGCCCGCATGTTACTGCAACAGCATTGTTCGGAGAAGGAGCTGCCTGCTCCAGCACAGTGGGAACAAAACCGACCTTCCCTTTCCAGTCAGGTGTTTCGCCGCCAGGGTCAACTGCCTGAACAAGTTTTACATCAGACATTTTTCCCCATTCTGCAAGTTCATTTTTATAAACTAAATCAGCTACACTCTTTGCGCCATACACAATGGTAATATCGCCAAAGTCCTTTCGTCTGTCAATGCAGTTCCATATAACAGAGCGAACAGGCGGAAGTCCGATGCCGCCTGCAATAAATACAATGTTTTTGCCCTTCCACTCATCAATAGGAAACCAGTTTCCATAAGGTCCTCTGAAGCCCATAGTGTCGCCAATGCCAAGGTCGGATAATGCGCTTGTAACCCTGCCTCCCTTTCTGAAAGTACACTGGATATAACCCTTTCGCGTAGGAGAAGATGCTATACAAAATGTTGACTCACCTGCGCCAAAGGCAGAGTAAAGGCCGAATTGCCCTGCCTTAAAGGCAAAGCTGTCCCGCACATTCTGGTCTTTGAATACAAGCCTGAATGTCCGCACATCAGGCGCCTCTTCGTAGATGTCTTCTATGGTTGTGAGATATGGTAGATAAATGTTGTTCATAACTATTTCCTCTAAACTTACTCCATCACGCTTATCGTGGCCATTACCTCTGTTATATCTAATCTTACCGGGCATACACGAATGCACCTTCCGCATCCTACACAGCCGTATGATTTAAACTTATTTGGATAAAAATTAAATTTGCACATAAACCGGTTCCGCCATCTCTTATACTGTGTATCTCTGGGATTGTGTCCGCTGGTATGGAGGGTAAAAAATTCAAACTGGCACGCATCCCAGTTTTTTATCCTCTCTCCTTCAAATGCGCTCCCCTCGTCAACAATATCAAAACAGTGGCATGTGGGGCAGGCAAATGTGCATGCGCCGCAGCCTATACATTTCCTTGAAAGCTCTGCCCATAAAGGGTTTTCATAATTCTTTGTATCCTTGAGCCATTCCTTAATCTTTTTTTCATCAATGCCCTTTATTCTCTTTACATCTGCTGCTGGCTTTGCCTTTTTGGCGCTTACATCTTCAAAAATATTACCGAATCTTTCTGCAAACTTTTTCCCTTTATCTGTAATAACCTCAACAACATAATCTCCAGACTCTGTCTCTTTCAATAAAATATCGCTTCCAGCCGGGCTGTCAGGGGCTAAATTAACTGTTGTGCAAAAACATGCATCATCCGCCTTTGTGCATGCAACAGACATAACTACTGCCTTATCTTCACGCCTGTTGTAAAACTCATCCTTTAAATCCCAATTAAACACAGAACGAAGGGACGCAACACTTGCCGCATCACATGGCCTTGATCCGAATATCACAGTCTCCTTCGCATTTACCTCAACACCTTTCATGTCAACGGCTTCTTTAGCAATGGTGAAAACAGCAATCGGCTCAGTCTGCGGAAAGAGAAATTCCTTAAACGGATTTCTCGGAACAATGTAGTCAAAGACTATCTCCTCCATCCTTGAAACAGGCGCATACACCACCTGCCTTGCATCCATCTTGGGCGCAACAAAAATACTCCCTTCGCTCGTTAAGGCGTCAATTAGTTTGCCTATGGTTTCTTTTTTGAGAAATTTGTTTGCCATAATTTTATATCTATATCGTAGCAACACGGCTTTAGCCGTGTTAAAACAGGTCTAAAGACCTGTTTCTACAGTTTCATTACTTTATGAAATCTTCAGTATCCTCCATATTAAACACAATCATCGGCGGATGCACCTTTTCATCATAGCCTGCCTTATGTCCAAATGCATCTTTAACAACAAGCGCAAGTTTCTGGTTCACAAGGTTTAACGGAATATTTACAGGACACACCCTTTCGCACTCGCCGCAGAATGTGCATCTCCCTGACAAGTCCATGGCCCTTTTAAGATTCCACGCAAGATTGCCTCTTGGATGACTGGATGTTTCAATCCACTGGGGCATGTTCTTTTCTGCAATACACCTTTCGCAATAGCATAACGGGCATATCTGTCTGCACGCATAGCACTTGATGCACCTTGAGAAATGCTCAAGCCAGAAATTCCACCTCTCTGCGCCGGATTTTTTATCCAGCTCTTTTATCTTGTCAAAAACCATGCCGGTCGGCTCGGCAGGCGGTGTAAAATTGACCTTCTCGCCAACAATAATATCTGCAATATGCGGATTTCTCACATCGCAGTTGTGGCATTTGGTCGGCATAATCTCAGGCTTTAATTCACCTTTCCACAACTCCTGTCTATAAACAACACCATTGCAGGTCATTCCTATTATTACAATATCCTCTCTCTTTATCTGGCTCTCTGATATTAAAACCGCAATCGTCTTTATATCGCACCCCTTTGCAACTATTGCTGGTTTCCCGAGCGCCTTTATATCAGGAAATTTCTTTGTAAGATAAAGAGAAAGGTTGTTTACACACAAAGGATTAAAAACAAGTTTCTCAACATCCTCCGGCTTTGTAATGAAAACCGGAGCTGTGTGGCTCTTCTTTTTATTCCAGCCGTATCCGATAACAACCTTTACATCTCCTTTTTCAAGGAGTTCCTTTGCTTTTTGTCGTAGTGTGTTTTCCATGTTATCGTTCATTCAACTCCTTATACTCCACAAACGGCCCCAGTTTCTTCACCTCATCGGTGATATTGTTTACCAAATCCACCCATTTGATTGCCTCTGATGCAGATACCCATGAGAAGTGGAGCCGCTTCATATCTATGCCGGTAAATTCCAGAAGGCTCTTGAACGCAATCCACCTGCGCCTTGCATGGTAGTTGCCTGTTGTATAGTGGCAATCTCCGGGATGACACCCTGAAACCAGCACACCGTCCGCGCCCTTTTCAAATGCCTTTATGATAAAAAGCGGGTCAATCCTGCCTGTGCATGGGAGTTTTATAATCCTCACATTCGGCTTATATTCCATCCTGCTCGTACCCGCTAAATCCGCACCCGCATAAGTGCACCAGTTGCAGACAAAAGCGACTATCTTAGGTTCAAAACCACCAGTTTGTTCATGTTGTGTGTGTGATGACATTTGTTTATCCATTTAAACTTTCTTATCAAACTTTCCTAATGCTTTTGCTGTAGCAGGTTTATAACCTGCTCCATGAATTTTGGTGGGACAGGCATCTTGCCTGTCATCACAAGCTGGAAGCCTGTGCCACTTTAAAATGCCGCCAACGCCGCATATACCTGCTCATCCGTATAACCGCGAAGGTCAATGGCCTTGCTCCTGCATGCGCAAACACATACACCGCAGCCCTGACATACGCCTTCATTCACCTTTGCAAGCATCTTTATAACAGCGCCCTGTCTGTTTTTTACTTCCTCTTTTTCTATTGCCGAATATGGACATGCAACAACACAGTCCCAGCACGCGTTGCATGTTACTCTGTTTACATTCGCAGTTATCGGTTCTCTTGCCATCTGGTCATTGGAAAAGAGCGCCAGAACCTTGCTTGCGGCAGCGCTCCCCATTAAAACAGAATCAGGTATATCCATCGGGCCTGCGCATGTGCCTGCCAGATAAATCCCTGCTGTCACAGTCTCAACCGGTTTCAGTTTCGGATGATATTCATTATAAAATTTATGTTTGTCATAACCAATGCCGAGTTTCTGCGCCACTGTATCTGCGCCTTCCCTTGATACTATTGCTGTTGCCAGAACAACCATCTCTGCCTCGATTTCAACCTGATTACCGCTTAATGTATCAGCACCCTGAACAATAACCTTGCCGTCTTTTTCATAAACCCTTGAGACACGGCCCCTCAGATACATGGCGCCTTCATGCTCAATCGCCCTTCGGACAAATTCTTCATACCTCTTGCCGCCTGCCCTTATGTCCATATAAAATACATACGACTGCCCGTCGTGCACCTTGTGCTTGTAGAGCATTGTGTGTTTCGCAGTATACATGCAGCAAATCTTTGAACAGTATGCAACGCCCTTTTTCTCATCCCTTGAGCCAACACACTGGATAAATACAACACTTTTGGGGGTCTTTCCGTCAGACGGTCTTTTTATCTCGCCGCCTGTAGGGCCTGATGCCGATGCTAATCTTTCAAACTGGAGTCCGCTTATAACATCTTTGATTTTTCCATAACCATATTCGCCGAACCTTTCATTCGGCATCAACTGATACCCTGTGGCAACAACAATTGCACCAACATCTTCCGTAATAATCTCGTCCTTCTGTTTGAAATCAATCGCCTTTGGCCCACACACAATCGCACATGCGCCGCATTTATCCTTTTGAATCTTCGGACAATTAGCCGCATCTATCACAGGGATATTCGGCACTGCCTGCGGGAAAGGCGTATAAATTACCTTCCTCTGTGCCATGCCCATCTCAAATTCGCTCTTTGCCTTAAATGGACACTTCTCCATGCAGAGACCACAGCCATTGCATAAATCCTCATTTACATACCTTGCCTTTTTTCTTATCTGAACCTTAAAATTGCCGATATAACCGTCAACCTTTTCAACCTCGCTCCATGTATGAATAGTTATATTTTCATTAAGTGATGCCTCAACCATCTTTGGCGTCATAATGCACTGGGAGCAGTCCATTGTAGGAAATGTCTCAGATAGTTTTGCCATATTACCGCCAATAGATGGCTCTCTTTCAACAAGGATGACCTCACGCCCGCCTTCTGCAACATCAAGCGCAGCCTGAATCCCTGCTATGCCGCCGCCGATAACGAGAACCCTTTTCTTTATCGGTATCTTGATTTTTGAGAGGGATTTATTTTTCTTAAGCCTCTCAATAGTCATCCTTGTTAAGTCAATGCTCTTTACTGTGCCTGCCACCTTGGTAGGGTCATGATGCACCCATGAGCACTGCTCGCGGATATTTGTTATCTCGCACTTGTACGGATTTAAACCTGCCGACTCGCACGCCTTTCTGAATGTCTTTTCGTGCATGTGCGGAGAGCATGCGGACACGATAACACCGTCAAGTTTATGCTGCCTTACAATCTCTTTGAGATTTTCCTGCCCAGGCGCTGAACACATAAACTTGTAATCGCCTGTGTATACAACACCAGGCAACTTTGCCATCTCCTCTGCGACCTTTTTGGTGTCAACAGTGGAGGCTATGTTTGTTCCGCACTGGCAGACGAATACGCCTATTCGCGGCATAAAAGACTCCCTTTTACCATAAACGCAATAAATAGCTTTATACTGTGTTGTACTCCTCTAAAAATCCTCAACATACTACCTATATAGATAAACCCTACCAAACTTCTTATTTCTTTTTACTTCCTTTCTCCTTCCCCTTTACCCCCTCAAAGTTTGGGGTTGACCTCCAATCCCGTATGGAAAGCGTAGTAAAACTCTCTTCACTAACCCTCCATGATTCGCCTTCCCCTGATATCAACAATTTTCCATCAGGACTAAAAATAACAGAATAAACCGGCTTGCCAGCCGCTATTGTCTTAATCTTGTTCTTCTTTACCATATCCCACAATACGATGGTTTTATCGCTGCTCACTGATGCTAACATCTTTCCATCAGGGCTGAAGACAACTGATTTGACACTACCAGAATGACCTTTCAGAGTTTTTATATTTTTTCCTGCTGCTACATCCCAAAGAATAATACTGTAATCGTCACTTCCTGCAGCCAACAATTTTCCATCCAGACTGAAGGCAACGGAGTGAACCGGACTATGGTTATCCTGATTACGATGGAGTTCCCTTATTCTATCCCCTGTTTTGACATCCCAGATAATTACATTCGTATACCCCCATCCCCCCGATGCCAATAATTTTCCATCCGGACTAAAAGTAATAGAATTAATACCAAACTCCTGTCCTTGGAGTTCTTTTATCATATCTCCTGTTTTGACATCCCAGAGCACTATATGTCCAACTTCGCTCCATCTTGGGGTGCAACCTGCTGCCAACAAACTTCCATCCGGACTTAAAGTAATAGAGCAACTTGCAGAAACAGGGTTAAGATCATGCAAGAAGGTCTTTGTAGATAAGGCCTTTATCTTATCGCCAGTAGCAACATCTAAGATAGCAATTGAGGCATCCTCAAAGTCAGAGGATAATGCCGCCAACGTCTTTCCATCGGGACTAAAGCAAACTTTGTTATAACCCTTAATAGTCTTTATCTTCTTCCACGTTGTTGTATCCCAAAAATTGATAAGACCTCTCGTTTCGCCTTCATCGTAACTTCCTGACGCCAGGATTTTACCATCCGGGCTAAAAGTAATAGAATCAATGGTATCCTGATGGGCATCGTTAATTGTTTTGGCATTAGTTACACCAAATGATTCTCCTGCAAAAAAACCCCCTGCAGCAAACATTAAAACTAAAATCATTAACCTTCTCATGTAATTACCTCCTTTAGGCATCTTTTTGATTTGCTTGTTCGTAAGCTCATCCTTAAAATAATTTCACTATTACAGTATAGCTGGCTTATTTTAAAAAACATTAAATTTAGTGTTTTTTCCATTCTATATCCCCCTCCCCTTCAACAGCGGTCTCACATCAAACAAATTTTTCTCCAATTCCAAAGTTACCTCATCTTGCCCCAATGCCAATCCCAACAATTGCGTAAAATATACTATCGGCATCTGTGTATTTCCTGAGCCTCCTTCTGCCATTCTCTTTTGGCTCTTTTCAAGGTTATACTGGCACAGGGGACAACTCGTCACAATAACCTCAGCACCCTTGTTTTTTGCGGAACTCAAAACATTGCCGGAAAGTTTTGTGACCACATCCTCATTCCCCATTGCCAGATGCGCTCCGCAGCATTCTATTTTGTTTGGAAACTCCACCGGTTCGCAGCCGAGCGCCTTTAGCAAATCCTCGAAGATTGTCGGCGCTTCGGCATTGTCTATGCCCATATCTTCAAAAGGTCTGAGCAGCATACACCCATAATATGCGCCGGCCTTAACCCCCTTTAACGGCCTTTTTACAGCGCTCTTAACATTATCAAAACCTATCCTATCCCTCAAAACCTCTAAAAAGTGAATCACATTCAAACTGCCGTCGTATTCTTCTTCAATAAAACCGTTGACTATTGCCCGCTTCTCCTTGTCATCCCTTATCACCTTGTTTGTGCGCTTTAAAACATTGTAGCAAACGGAGCATAGGGTTGTTACCGTGTCCCCTTCTTTCTTTGCATTAACAAGCACCTTTGTTGGCGCAGTCAAGCCCATGACATTGTCAGGTGTCAAAGGAAAAGTCGCGCCGCAGCAGTTCCACTGGTCAAGCTCCTTTAGCTCAAATCCCAACAGAACAGCGGATTCTCTTGCCGAAGTATCAAAACCTTTGGCAACGGTATTTAATGTGCAACCGGGGTAATA
>JBBTFC010000031.1:4494-17404 GCA_038042015.1 Deltaproteobacteria bacterium | reverse complement strand
TTTAACGGCTCCACACGGTCTTTCAGGGGGATTTTTATGTCTTTGTCGAAATAAAATTTGGCATCGGAGAGCCGTGCCTTCAGAACACGCTCATTTCCTTTGATGACAACCTTTGGGTCTTTTGCCTTGGTATTTGCAATAGTAATAAAATAGGGAAGGAGGCTCCCGTCTTTATCAACAACAGAGAAATATCTCTGATGCTCGCGCATGGCGTTTATGACCACATCTTTTGGAAGGCTCAAAAACTCTTTGTCAAAACCACCGCGAAGCGCCACAGGATATTCCACAAGATATGTAACCTCTGTAAGGAGTTCATCATCCTGCAAAACAAGCCCGCCAACAGCCTTTGCCTCTTTTTTAATCCCTTTTAGTATCAGTCTTTCTCGCTCTTTTTCATCCACAATCACATATGCGGCATTTGTCTTTTTCAGGTAATCTTCAATCCCTGTTACTTTAAATTGCTGCGGCTTCATAAACCTGTGGCCGTAGGAAGCTGCGCCTGATTTGATATTCCCAACCTTAAACTGGATTATGTCTTTGCCGAAAAGCGCAACAATCCAGTGGATTGGCCGCGCAAAACGGACATCACCGTCACCCCATCGCATGGTCTTTGGAAAGCCGATATTTGATATGTATTCAGGTAAAAAATTCTGCAATATATCTTTTGTTTTTTGTCCTTTAATCGGTTTGTTTACACAAATGTATTCACCCTTTGGAGTTTGAATAATTTTCAAGTCTTTAACTTTTACACCCTGACTCTTTGCAAAACCTTCGGCTGCCCGCGTAGGATTCCCATGCTCATCAAAGGCGGCGCGCTTTGCCGGGCCGGTGGCCTCAATAATCGTATCAGCCTGCTTTTCAGCCATGTCCTTTATAAATATGACAAGCCTCCTTGGTGTTCCGAGGGTAGTGATGCCCTGAAAGGAAATTTTCACATCCCTTTCTAAATAATTTTCCAAATGATTTTTTATCGTATCCAGGGCCCTTGGAATAAATCCAGCAGGTATTTCCTCTGTTCCTATTTCTAAAAGCAGGTCTTTTGACATGAAAAACTCCAGATACCGATTCGTTAAAAACAGTGTAAAACTAACAGACATTGCATCTTAAATCAAGAGATGTTTGGCTCATTGTCACGTCAAAATTAAATAACCTTGACAGACGCAATTCCGTTCTGTATAAATTGATGAAAGCAGAAAGGATATTTGCAATGAATTTAACATGGCTTAAAACACGGCTCTCTTTTTTATTGACAGGCTTTTTACTATTTTCCGCCCTAACGATAGGGCTGCATCACCATTCTGACAATACGCCTCACGATGACTGCTCAATATGCGTTGCGTCGACTCATTCCCTTGCTATTTCAGGCAGCGCAGGCAACTTATCAACTCATACTATAATAACATTTCTTGAAGTATCCGAAAAAACCTTTTACCTGCCGCTTAGGGCTAAAATCATCTACGGGATCAGGGCCCCTCCGTCTAGTTCCCAAACAAATCACACGTTGTAAAGCCATTCTAAAATTCCTGAAATCATAAACCTCAGGTGAGGCGGGCCTTATTGCTGTCAAGCGCAATATGAGTGTATGTCTTTGTCATGGGGAATGAAAACTACAATAACGGAGGAATTATGACTATGAGGATATTCCTATGCCTTTTATTTTTACTGATTCCATTTTCAAAATCTTTTGGCGCTGATGACATAGAACAAAGGGTAAAGACCCTTGAAGATTTCTCGAAGACGCAACAGAAAACTATAGAGGAACAGCAAGGTGTAATAGATGAACTGAAAAAAAGCCAAAGACCTGATGAAGGTTACGGGAGACAAAAGACAACGGCAGCCGGCGCAAGCGCCGGGAATTTGCGGTTAATTGATATCTCTATGGATGCCCTTTTTGCAGCCGGGGGGTCAACCGAGGATGATGAAGAATTAGAGAGATTGCAGGGCGGCGGCCACGACCCGAGAAAAAGAGGTTTTACGGTGCAAAATATAGAACTGTCGCTTACAGGCGCAATAGACCCTTACCTTAAGGGGGAGTCGCATATAGTCTTGTTCCTCGATCCCATAACTGGTGAAACGCTCATTGAACTCGAAGAGGTCTTTATGACCACCCAATCTCTTCCATACGGCCTGCAACTTGAGTCAGGGCATTTTTTCACTGAATTCGGCCGGCTAAACCCGAAACATCCCCACCAGTGGCACTGGCAGGACCAGCCTGTTATCAATACCAGGCTCTTCGGCCCTGATGGGATGCGCGGCTCAGGTTTCAGACTTGGATGGTTAATGCCGTTTTCATGGTTCTCGGAGTTTAACCTCGGGATTCAGAACGCCAACGGCGAAACCATGGCCAGTTTTATGGCCAATGAAGAGTTCTTCGATGAGAGGCCGATAGGAAACAGGCCCTTTGTTGACCGTGGGGTGAAAAACTTAAAGGACCTTGTACATCTTGCGCGCCTCGACAATTCTTGGGACCTGACAGACGATGTTACAATGAAGTTAGGGTTTTCCGGACTCTACGGACCAAACGCAACCGGCGCTGATGGTGAAACATACATCTACGGCTCTGACCTTGTTGTAAAGTGGCGTCCGGCTGACAATGTGAGGGGGTGGCCGTTCCTCGTCTTTGAATCAGAAGTTATGAAAAGGGATTACAAGGCCGCCGCCTTTTTTAACTACAGCAACCCCAGCAATAACCTTCCCGCTGAAACGCTTAAGGATTTAGGATTATACACGCAGCTTTTATACGGTTTCACTCCCAGATGGGCAGCAGGGCTGCGCTATGAGTATGCAACAGGGAGCGGAGAAAGCGTTGGAGGCCGTGATAGCGACCCTTTCAGGGATGACCGGAGCCGCATATCACCACTACTTACCTGGATGCCCACAGAGTTTTCACGCTTCCGCATCCAGTATAACTATGACCGCGCCGACCATCTCCCCGATAAGGAGGCGCACTCAGCCTGGCTTGGGGTCGAGTTTATGTACGGCGCCCACGCAACTCATTCGTTTTAGGAGGTCGTCATGATGAAAAAAGTCATTTTTATAATATTAACGTTGATCTCATTTGCAACCCCCTCCTTCGCTGAGATAAACGTTGTGGCAACCTTGCCATGGATAGGGAGCCTGGCCAAAGAAATAGGTAAGGACAGCGTTAATGTAAAAGTGCTGGTTAAACCCGGACAGGACCCGCATTTCGTCGAAGCCAAACCAAGTATGACAGTTGCCGCAAGAAATGCGGATATCATCATGTACAACGGGCTTGACCTTGAGGCAGGGTATCTGCCGCTTATTATCACTTCATCAAGAAATCACAGGATACAGCCCGGGCAAAAAGGCAACTTTGACTCCTCAAGATATGTCAACGCCATAGAAAAACTCGAATCCGCTGACAGAAGCATGGGAGATGTCCATCCCTTCGGTAATCCGCACTATCACTTTTCACCGGAGAATATCCTTCATGTAACAGAGGGGATAGCTGAAGCATTATCACGGATAGACCAGGATAATGCGAAGTTTTACAATGCTAACCTTACTGAATTCAGAGACAGATTCAAAGAGAAACAAAGGGAGTGGAACGGCAAGGCATTAAAATTAAAGGGGAAAAAATTTATCGCTTACCATAAATTATTTGAATATCTTGCCAAAGATTTCGGATTCGGGATCATTGGGTATGTTGAGCCAAAACCGGGCATACCCCCCTCTGCCGCCTACATCAAAAAACTGATTGAACTCATTAAACAAGAAAGGCCCGACGCTATTCTTACGACCTCATCTTACGGTCTTAAGGAGTCTGAGTTGCTGGCAAAGAATACAGGTCTCAGGGTCGTCATACTTCCGCAAGATGTCGGCGCAACCGATACGGCCAAGGACTGGTTTAGTTTCATAGATCAGACGCTTTTGTTGTTAGATTAAAGGAGGCAGCGATGGAGGCCATAAATTTTCTTATATACCCGTTTTTAGGTTGCGTTCTTTTGATACTGATACATGGGTATTTTGGCATTCACATACTTGAGAGGGGTGTTATCTTTTTGGACCTCTCGATGGCCCAGTTTATCGCCCTTGGAACATCAATATCATTTTTTATGGGCAGCGAGGCGTCAGGACGGTATCTCTACCCTATAATCTTTGCAATCATCGGCGCCGCCGTCTTATCCCTTTCAAGACAGATCGCCAGATTTGTCAATATAGAGGCGTTTATCGGCGTCTTCTATATTTTCTCTCTGGCCGCAAGCATATTGGTTCTTGACAGAACGCCGCATGGTCTTGAGGAGCTAAAGGCGATACTGAACGGCAATATTATATGGATTACAGAGGGAGACCTCTTAAAGATGCTGGCGCTCTACTCATGCATAGGATTATTACATTTCTTTTTCAGAAAAAAGTTTTTCGCCCTTTCATACGAAGGAAAGGGAAGTTATCTATGGGAATTCCTTTTTTTCCTGAGTTTCGCCTTTGTGCTTGTCAGTTCGGTTTCAATAGCGGGAATATTGCAGGTATTCTCATTTCTTGTGATCCCGGCCCTTATAGGAAGGCTTTTCAGCAAAAAACCTTTCAAGGCGCTCGTTATCGGCTGGGGAGTCGGTATGCTGGCGAGCATGTTCGGCCTGATTGTGTCTTATAAAATGGATTTGCCGACAGCGCCACTTTTTATCGCATTCCTTAGCGTGATCTTTTTCGCCTTTTTAACATTAAAGGCGTGGAGAACAAGGTAATTTGGGAAATTTCCGTTTTATCAAAGGCTGTGCGCTAATCTTTGGTGTGGGGGTTTATAAGGTAACATCAGGCATCTTCAATGCCTTTTTTCTGTAGCTTAGATTTGCCGCTATTCTATAAATAATCCCATTTGGACTTCTCAAACTTCTTTTAAGTATATTTTTTATAGTATAGGTGTTTCTGAAAATCCAGTAGTAGCCGTTTTGCAGCTCTTTAACTGTCATGCCTTTTGGCTGAAACACCACCTCGCCTGTATGATACCTTGCCCAATCCCTGTCAATTATCCTCCCCTCTTTTTCAAGGAGGCTGTAGGTTACTGTGCCCGGCAGAGGCGTGAGGATGTGAAACTGTGCTGCGTCCATATTTGTCTCCATGATAAAATCAAATGTAGTTTTGAACACAGATGAGTTATCCTCATCAAGCCCGAACACAAAACTGCCAATAATATTTATGCCGGCGTCATGTATCTTTTTTATTGCCTCTTTGTAGTCCTTTGCCGAATTCCAGCCCTTGTGCAGGTTTTCAAGGCTTTTCTGCGAAAGGCTCTCAAAACCGATGAATGCGTATCTGCCGCCGCTTCTTGCATAGAGATTTAACAATTCAGGGTCTTTTGCCATTGTGATAGACGCCTGGCTTCCCCATATTACCTTCAGCGGTATCAGTTTTTGAAACAGTTCCTTTGCATATTTGGGCCTTCCAACGATATTGTCATCCATAAAAAAGAATTTCTTTGAGCCAAAGCCCTTTATTTCTTCTATCACCTCATCAACCGGTCTTGTCCTGAATTCTTGGCCGAAGAATGCAGTAACCGCGCAGTAGTCGCAGTTGAATGGACAGCCACGTGTTGCCTGGAGCGTATAAAAGCCCGAATACATTTCTCTGTTAAGAAGATTTCTGCGCGGAATAACCATATTTTCCATGTCGCACAATTTATCTGCCTTATATTTTTGCTTTAATTCACCCCTTTTAAAATCAAGAAGGAGTTTATGCCAGACAAGTTCCGCCTCGCCGATAACGACTGCGTCCGCATGCTGCAGCGCCTCATCCGGAAGCGCAGACACATGAACGCCGCCCATTACCACCTTTACCCCTTTTTTTCTGAAATTATCCGCCATCTCATAGGCGCCGGGCATCTCTGCTGTAAATCCTGTAATGCCGACAAGGTCTGCCTTTGCGTCATAATCAACGGGCTTGACTCTCGCATCCAATATCTCAACATCCCAGTCCGTTGGAGTAAGCGCCGCGATAGTCGGCAGATTTAAACGTACAAAACCTGCCTTTCCGCTTTTGGAGACCCCGCCCCAGTAACTGCGCTCATTTTTTGGAAGGATTAGAAGGAGTTTCATGTAAAGTTAAAACTAACAGATATTGCCTTTTAAATCAAGAGAACCGCATTTTAATGCCTCGGAAATGACTCATAGATTCCTGTATTAAACCGCCTTGACAGGTGCATGTTTATTGGATAGGATTGACTCATTAAAACCGCTTTCTTGAGAAGAATCCATCCATGCAAACAGAAGGAGAACAAATATGAAACCAAAAAAGATAAAAGAGGATGTTTTCTGGGTCGGGGCAGTGGACTGGGACAGGAGATTGTTTGATTCTCTTGTACCTCTGCCGGACGGGACCAGTTACAATGCCTATTTGATTTATGGAAGCGAAAAGACAGCCCTGCTGGACACGGTTGACCCAAGCATGATAGCTGTCCTCATGTCCCGTCTGAATGATGTTAAAAATATAGATTTTATTATTTCCCATCACGCTGAACAAGACCATTCAGGGGCTATTCCCTATGTGCTGGAAAAATATAAAAATGCAAAAGTTGTAGCTACGGCAAAAGGCAAGCCTATGCTTGTGGAACATCTGCATATCCCGGAGGAGAGGATTATAACAGTGAATGATGGAGAGACCTTGTCTTTAGGGAATAAGACCCTGGAGTTCATCCATGCGCCCTGGGTTCACTGGCCAGAGACTATGTTTACATATCTCAGGGAAGATAAAATACTTTTTACCTGCGACCTGTTCGGTTCTCACTTTGCCACTTCAGATATATTTTATAGTGAATATTGGCATGTATGCGATGCTGCAAAGAGATACTATGCCGAGGTGATGATGCCGTTCAGGACTACGATCCGGAAGCATCTGGAGAAGATGAAACAATATCAGATTGACATGATTGCGCCGAGCCACGGCCCTGTCCATAATGACCCTGAATGCATCATTCAATCACACAGAGAATGGGTTTCTGACGCACTCAGCAATACCGTTGTTATACCATATGTGACCATGCACGGCAGCACCCAGTTAATGGTGAATTATTTGACCGAAGCCCTTGCTGAAAAGGGAGTGAAAGTGGAGAGGTTCAATTTGGCTGTCACCGATACTGGAAAATTGGCTATGGCGCTGGTTGATGCTGCCACCATTGTAATCGGCTCGCCTACAGTTCTGGTTGGGGCGCATCCTCTTGTTATATCCGCTGCATTTCTTGCCAATGCATTAAAGCCAAAGCTTAAATTTGCCTCTATCATCGGTTCTTATGGCTGGGGAGGCAAGATGGTTGAACAGATTGGCGGGATGTTGTCTAATTTAAAATTGGAAATGTTTGCGCCGGTCATTATAAAAGGACAGCCAAAGGCAGAAGACTATCAGGCATTGGATAGATTGGCAGATGAGATAGCAAGTAAACACAAGCAAAACAATATATAAAATTATACAGAGCGTCACAACTTCGCATATCTGCGTTGCTCCTCGGCTCGTTGTTGCGGCGTCCTCCCCCTATCCCCCTCCAGAGGGGGATAAAGGGGGACACCCATTTATTCTGCGCCTTGACCTTGACAAACCGGAATGGATTGCCTAAACTGACAGCGAAATTATAGAATCTATGCATCTTATTCATAATTTATAGCGGGAAGGGTATCTTTATATGAAAAAACCAATAGGCATATTTGATTCCGGCATAGGCGGGCTTACTGTGCTGAAAGAAATATTGAATGTCATGCCATGGGAAGATACTATTTATCTCGGCGATACTGCCAGAGTGCCGTATGGCACAAAGTCTGTTGAAACTGTTACAAGGTACTCCTTTGAGAATGCAAGGTTTCTTTTGAAGTTTAACATAAAGCTTTTGGTTGTTGCCTGCAACACTGCCTCTGCATATTGCCTGCCCCAACTGCAGCAGGAGTTGCCGATACCCGTGGTAGGCGTGATAGGTCCAGGCGCAAGAAAGGCTGTTGAGGTGACAAAAACCAAGAGGGTCGGCGTAATAGGAACGGAAGGAACGATAAGAAGCGGGGCGTATTTCGATGCAATAAAGACTATTGACCCGTCTGTTGTTGTGTTCCCGCAGCCGTGCCCTTTGTTCGTGCCACTTGCAGAGGAGGGCTGGACAAGCAATCAGATAGCCCGTTTGACCGCCCAATCCTATCTGCAGAAGATGAAAAAACACTATGTAGATGCGCTGATACTCGGCTGCACACATTACCCGCTGTTAAAGGATGTAATCTCTGAGGTTATGGGGGAGAATGTTGCGCTTATAGATTCAGGCCAGGAGACTGCGGCAGAAGTTGCAGGGTGTCTTATGAACAAAAATATTATGGAGATTGTATCTTCAGGGCAAAGCCTGCGCAGGTTTTTTGTTACAGATTCACCTGAAAGATTTAAACGGGTTGGCCGCAAGTTTATGGGGACGAGTCTTGAGGATGTTGAATTTGTGAATGTGGGAAGTTAAGATGGCTAAAAAAAAAATATATAGTAATCCAAAACCGCAAAGACCAGGAAAAAAGAAGGGCGCCTCCGGCAGCGCCCTTCTGACGGTAGTCATTATTGCCCTTCTTACTGTAGTCGTTGGAATCTATCTCCTCACAAAATTCGGTGAAAATATTTTCCCCTATCTCATCTCCAAAAAGGTATCCAAACCGGAAATGAAGATAATAAACCTCTATTTTTCTGATGAAGAAGGCCTTGCGCTGAAGGTAGAAAAGAGGGAGCTATCAAAGGGGGTTCTGACAAAAGAGATTGCAGATGGCATAAATGCCCTTATAAACGGACCCCTTGGAAAACATACACCCACTATACCGGATGGTACAAAACTTCTTGGTGTTGAGATTAAAGACGGAGTTGTATTTTTAAATTTCAGCAAGGAGATTTCTGAAAAACATCCTGGTGGAAGCTCTGCCGAGATCCAAACTGTCTATTCCATAGTTAATACAGTAACCCTTAACTTTCCTGATATAAAGAAGGCGCAAATACTTATAGAAGGGAAAAAGACAAAGACCCTTGCGGGCCATATAGATATTTACTTTCCGCTTGGCCCTGATAAAGGCTTCATAAAAGGATAATAGATGCAAAATAGGTTTTTAGAAACATTAAAACAAAGGCCAATTATATTTGACGGCGCAACAGGCACAATGCTTCAAATACTCGGCCTGAAACCGGGTGGATGCCCTGATGAGCTGAATATCACAAATCCTGATATTATAAAAGAGGTTCACAAGGGGTATATAAAAGCAGGGTCTATCGTTGTTACAACATGCACATTCGGGGCAAACAGGATAAAACTTAAAGAATATAATCTTGATAAAAAGCTAACTGAGATAAATTTGAGGGCAGCGCGGAATGCAAGAGATGCTGCTGGAAAAGAAAAATTTGTTGCAGGGGGACTTGGGCCAACCGGAAGGTTTTTGGAACCCATAGGCGATTTATCATTTGATGAGGCAGTGGATATATTTTCAGAGCAGGTTAATGCCCTCAAAGACGGCGGCGTGGATTTAATAATCATTGAAACAATGATGGATATAAGAGAAATGAAAGCTGCTATCATTGCGGCAAAGGCAGCAGGGCTTCCGGTAGCTGCGACCATGACATTTGACGAAACCATGCGGACAGTGCTTGGCACCCCGCCGGAGGTGTTTGCCATAGTTGCAGAGGGGCTTGGCGCTGATGTTATTGGCGCAAACTGTTCTCTTGGCATAGAAGGGATTTACAAGGCTCTTCTGGCGATGGGCAGGGTTACCAATCTTCCTTTAATCGCCCAGCCAAATGCAGGCATACCGTATCTCAAAGATGGCAAAACTATATTTCCTGCAAGCCCTTCTGATATGGCGGAATATGTCCCAAAACTTTTAGATGCCGGAGTAAGGGTAATCGGCGGGTGCTGCGGTACAACACCGGAACACATAAAAGAAATGGGGTCACAAGTCACAGATCACAAGTCACAAGCGGAAGATAAAAAAATTACTCCGAAGAACTCAATAAGGCTTGCGAGCCGTTCAGGATATGCAGCCTTTGGCAGCGGCACATTGCCTGTTATAATAGGCGAAAGGATAAACCCGACAGGCAAGAAAACCCTCCAGCAGGAAATAAAGGAAAGAAAGACCTCTATTATCCGTAAAGAGGCAAAGTCGCAGCAGGAGGCAGGGGCGCACGTACTGGATGTAAATGTCGGTGTGCCGGGGATAGCTGAACCAGCGTCAATGCAAATGGCGGTATTTGCGGTGAATGAAAACTGCCAACTTCCCATTGTCCTTGATTCTTCAAGCATGGCGGCTCTTGAGGCAGGGTTAAAGGCGGTTGATGGAAAGGCGCTGATAAATTCAGTAAGCGGAGAAGAAAAAAAGTTGAACACAATCCTTCCTTTGGCAAAAAAATACGGCGCTGCTGTCATTGGTTTAACACTTGATGACAAAGGAATACCTCCAACTGCAGAGGGAAGGGTCTGTATTGCAGAGATAATATTAAAGAGGGCAATGGAATACGGCATTTCCAAATCTGATGTTGCAATAGACTGTTTGGCATTGACAGTGAGCGCTGACCAGAAGTCTGCAAAAGAAACATTAAAGGCAATACGGATGGTTAAGAAGAAACTGGGGCTTTCAACCATCCTCGGCGTAAGCAATATCTCATTTGGCCTGCCGAATAGAGATATAATAAATGCAAATTTTCTGACAATGGCAATTGAGGCAGGCCTTGATGCTGCTATAATCAATCCGCATAATAGTCTGATGATGGATGCATATCATGCTGCCATTGTGCTTACCGGTCAGGATTTTAGGGCAGAGAGATATATTAAAAAATACGGTCAAAAGTCACAAGTCACAAGTCACAAGTTAAAAACTGAAGAACCAAAGACAATAAAGGAAAAACTTAAACAGGCAATCGTAGACGGTGATGAGGAAGGGATTGTTGCGCTGGTGGAAGAAGCATTAAAGGAAGGGTGGGATCCTTTAAAGGTGAGTAATGTTGGGCTAATCCCAGGGCTTGAAGAAGTGGGAAGGCTCTTTAACCAAAATATCTATTTTCTGCCCCAGGTAATGCTGTCGGCAGATACAATGAAAAAGGCATTTGACAGGCTGAAAAGGGAGTTTAAAGATAAAAAAAGACAAAGCATCGGCAAGGTTTTGATGGCAACTGTTGAAGGGGATATCCATGACATAGGGAAAAATATTGTATCCACATTATTGGAAAATCATGGTTTTGAAGTCATTGATTTGGGGAAAAATGTCCCTGCTGATAAAATAATAGAAGAGGCAGTAAAACACAAGGTGGATGTGGTTGGTCTGTCAGCCCTTATGACAACAACCGTTATGGAGATGGATAATGTCATAAAAAGGCTGAAGGCAGAGGGCGTGCCGGTATTGACAATAGTAGGCGGCGCTGTGGTAAATCAGGAATTTGCAGATAAGATAGGCGCAAATGGTTATGCAAAGGATGCGCTGGAGGCGGTTGAAAAGATGAAAAGATTAGTTGGGAAGGAGAAACAGTATGCATAAACTCCCTGTCTTGAAGCAATTAGAAGAAGAACTTAAAAAGTTGGAGAAGGAGTTGCGCATAGAGCTGCCAAAAGAACTCAGAAAGGCGGCGGCGCATGGCGACTTCAGGGAAAATGCAGAATATCATGCTGCAAAGGAGAGACAGACATTTCTTCAGGCAAGGGTTGCGCACCTTCATACAAGAATTAATGCCCTTGCATCAATCAAATTAGACAGCCTGCCAAAAGACATGGTTGCATTTGGTTCAAAGGTTTTTTTAGAAGACTTAAATACAGGAGAGGAGATTGTGTATGAGCTTGTTACGCCTGAAGAGGTTGACCCAAGGAACGGAAAGATATCCATAGCCTCCCCTATCGGCAGGGCGCTTCTGAATAAAGAGATTGGAGATGAGATTGAGATACAGCTTCCAACCGGGAAAAAAGAATATGAAGTTAAAAGGCTTATTACCTTGCATGATATGCTAAAGGATTAACTAATCCGCAAACTTCCTCTTCAGCGACATAAACCAGATGCCCTGGAGGTCTTCATAGGAAATGTAAAGACTGGAGGATATAGCCTCTTCGAGAGTTTTGCCATTCCCAAGGTTTTCCAATATTCGTCTGACTGCGGATATTCCAAATTCATTTATTATATACTCTGTTGCTGAAAGACTGACAGAGTATGCTACAGATGCCTGCATATTGTTGTAGCCTATAAATGAGCCTTCAAACGGCCTTAAAGGTATGGGTTTCTCTGACCTTGTGATCTGAGCCAAAATCTGGTTTATATTTTCATTTGCTGCGCCTTCCTCATGCTGGGCAATGCCCTCATTCAACCATACCGGCGCCCTCCCCTTTGAAAGCCTGTGCACAAGCGCATGGGTATATTCATGGAAAAGCGCCCTTTCCAGAAGACTCGTCCTGCTGGTTACGCCCCCTATGGGGATCTTTATCCTTCCATCGTATATTGCCCCTGCCCAATTTGGCGCCCTTGTTACATCGGTAAATTGCTGTTGGGTGTAGAGGACAGCCTCTATCCTGTCTTCAGGGTAATATCCTATATCAGAGCCAACCTTTATATAAGCCTCTTCAAGAAGTATTGAGATAAGATAGCCTATGTCTGAATTTTCCCCACCCTCAAATTTGATAGTAAAATGGCTTCCTTCTTTTTTCTGAAATCTTTTCTCAATCTGTTCTTCAAAGCTTTCTTGCGCCTTTTTCTGATAGTTTTCTTTCTTTTCACTACCTTCTCCAATCAGAGGGCCTCTATGTAAGTTTGGCACAGTTTGAGGCTGTGCCATTGCCCTATAATCAGGTTTCTCTTTTACAGATTCCTGTATATTTTCCAAAGCGCTGTCTTCTCTATCTGGCGCAGATACAGCTATATGTTTGGTTGTGTCAATATCTGTTTCCGCATCATGTTTGGGCATAAAATACAGCTTAAAAGCAGCTATACCT
>JBBTFC010000031.1:0-4394 GCA_038042015.1 Deltaproteobacteria bacterium | reverse complement strand
AAAGCAACTTAAACCTTCTTTCTAATCCGTATTGCGCCGAGGAGCATATTTGCAATTACAGAGACAAAATATATCTCATCCTCCTGAAACTCCTTTGGCGCAATGGTTTGCACATTCAGCACACCAAAAAGTTCTCCTTTGTGGATAATGGGATGGGATAGCATGGATGCATAATTCTTTTCTCTTAATTCGGAAAACTTTTTATATCTCGGGTCATTTGACACATCCCTGACATATATGGGTTTCCCTTGTTCGGCTGCTGCGCCTGTAACGCCCTCTCCCAATTTAAGCCTGACCTTTCCAATAGCCTCTTTTATAAAGCTTGTGGCTGCCCTTAGGACAAGTTCTTTTCCGTCCCAAAGATATATTGAAGAAACATCCACTCCCAGCCTTTTTGCAGTTTTCTCAACAACAGACTGAAGCACATCGTCCATGTCATAATCGGAGCTGGCAAGCATGCTTATCTCTTCAAGGGTCATAATCTCCATCTTTTCCCTATTTGCCCTTTCCATCTCAAAGACTATGCCGCCTTTTTCATCAATCTTTATATGTGAAAATGTGTCTTGTGCATAATAGGGATTGATTGCCTTGCTGGCTGCTGGCATTGTCTTGAATTCCCAAAAACCGCATGGACATGCAAGTTTTACCCTGTAATCATCAACCCTTTCGTTTTTCATCTTTTTGCCGCACTTTCTGCAGCGGGTAATAGTTTCCATCAGTCGCCTCTGTAATGGGTTTGGAATTAAAGGTTCAAGGGTTTAAAATTTTAATAGACGGACCTTCTCCAGCTTTGTCGGGCGGAAGGATTAGTTTAACCACTTTACCTTCATCTCCAAGGCTGCCGAGTGACTCCCCATTAAATATTACATTAACACCGCCTGCATTGCCTATAAGAACAGAAAACTTTTCTTTTGCATTCCACTTTACCTTTTCCCCTTCTTTAAGGGACACCTCAAATGGATTCTGACCGTCTATTTCAGCTTTAATCCACGTAGGTTTTGCGGCTTCTATAATCAAAGTAAGCGGACCTACACTTGTTTTGGAAACAGAAGAATTAAGAGTTATATCTGCCTGGCCTTCTATCTTTATTGGTAAAGAAGGTTCTTCCTTTTCCGCCTCAATCTTGTTTTCAGAATGTTTTTCTGGAGAACGATTGATTTGTGAGTAAGCCTGTCCCTGAGGGTCTTTATCGGAAAAAGAGTCAGGAGCGGTAGATGGTTGTTTTTTTGATATGATGGTATAGATGCCGCCTGCTATTACCATGATTGCGACAACAGCAACAACTATAATTGAAAGCGGCGGGTAAGGCGCAGGGGGTGGTGTTTGTTTTAAAGCCGGTGTTTCATTTTCTGCGAGGCTTCGCATATATGCCTCGTGGCGAAGTATCGCATCCTGCGCATCCAGGCCCAGATATCTGCAATATGCCTGTATAAAACCTTTTACAAACGGGGTTGCCGGCAGGGCGTCAAAATCATTGCGCTCTATGGCGGTAAGCAGCCCGGCCCGTATCTTTGTAGCATTGGAGATGTCTTCTAAAGAAACGCCCCTGAGCTCTCTTTCTCTTTTAAGATATTCCCCCGGACTTTCCATTTTGATTTACTCCGAAAATACCGTGAACCGTGTCCGTGAGTTCTCAAACCTAAAGGTTTGAGCTACGGATTATATGTTACATGTAGCTCAAGGCTTTAGCCTTGAGTATATGCTATTTCAGCAACTCCATATATCCCTTTGCGGACATTGCCATCTCGCTGTCTGGGGCAAGCCTTATAACCTCTTGAAATGCGTTTAGCGCGCCCTTCTTATCTTTTAGCTTTATCAAGGCAAGACCAAGGTTATAGTGGGCGTCAGCGTAATTTGGCGCATTCTTTATTACAAGTCCGAACATATCCGCCGCCTCTTTATCTTTGTTCATCTTCATATATGTGAGACCCATGTTGTAGTAGGCAATTGTATATTTCGGATTAGTCTCTATAGCTTTTTTATAGTTCTCTTCTGCCTTGAGATAATCGGCCTTCTCATAAAATGCCCGTCCCATATTGAGATAGGCAAACTCCGGGGTAGTATAAAAAATGTCAGCAATGGCGCTCCTTGCTTCTGTAATGGCCAAGTCCCATTCTTTTTTTTCAAGATAAACAGCCGACAGATTTGTATGGGCGTCAGAAAATTTCTCGTTTATCTTTGTAGCCTCTTTCAGGTGTTTTATCGCGTCATCATTCATGCCTTTTGCAAAATATGCAAGACCAAGGGCATTGTGAAATTCAGCGTTGTCATGGTATGTCTCTACTGCGGCAGTTAATTCCTTCAGCGCATCAGGGATATTTCCTCCGTTAAGATGAACAATGCCAAGCCTATAATGTATATCCGCATCCTCTTTTCGGCTTTTGTTAGAAGCGGCGCAGCCGGTGAAAACAGTTACAAGCAACAGGATATAAGCTGCAAGTAAAATTTTGCATCTTAAAAAGCGCATCATTGTTTCCGCATCTTGATTCCCGCTCCTTGATTTTTGAGTCATCTTATGCCCCTTTGTTATTTTATCACTATCTTATGACCTGTCATCTGGATAATAACAAGGGTAAGTATAGTTATGACCAGAAGCAGTATTATAGTAACCCCAGCATCGCCTCCCGGCATAAGGCTGTCCATCTGTGATGCAAACTGGTGGACATCTGCATCGCTTAACTTGGTAAGCTTTGAATTTATCTCGTTCATTGAGAGCCCAAATTCAGACAGCCGCTGACTGACCATTTTAGATTCCAGAACCCTCTGGATCTTATTTATGTCAGCCTCCCTTGAAAAGCTTAAAGCCTGTTGTGATTCAACAAAGTATGCCCATGAATTTCGGGGTACGCTGCCGATCAGTAAAAAGACAAATGCCAGATACAATGCAACTGTCTTGAAAACAAATATTGTTTTAATTTTTCTCATGTCCTTTCCCTCCGTATTAATTATTTTTTTATGCCAATATAAATCAAAACCACCCCTCCTGTAATAATGCCCAGGCCAACAAAAGGCGATATGGTTAATACCTGTTTGCGGGGCTCTTCAACGCTCACAGGACCAAGCTTTACAGTCTTTGTCCTCTTAAGCGTAATTTCGGGATAGACAAGCCCTATCACTCCAACTATGATAAGTATTATCCCAAAGATAAAGCAGATGTAATCCCTTTGCCTTCGCGCCATTTTCTCCCCTTTAAATGTATTCAATATAGACTAAAGATTATAACTTTGTCAATAGTCATTGCAAATAAGTATTGAGGTATGTTATTTTACTAAAAAAACTACCGGAGTGGGGTTATTATGCGGCTTTCAAAGGAGCAGGTGGAAAAGATTTCCAGGATTATACTGGATAATTTAAAGGCAAAAGGGCTTATTATCTTTAAGTCGCCGGAAGATGTGGTGTTGAACAGGATTATTGAAATCTTTTCAGACGACCTTAAGGCTGAAGACGGCCTTGACAGAGAGGTGGAAGAGATATTAAAGGGGCATGCAAAAGAGATTGAGGCAGGCCGGATGGATTACCGCAAGATGTTTAGCCTTATAAAGGGAAAATTAGTTAAGGAAAGGGGTATTGTCATATGAGACTTTCAGAAGACAGGATATCGCATCTGGCGCATCTTATAACCGATGGGATATGGAAAGATGACCTTGTTGATTTTGTAGATGAGGATAAGGTTTTGCACGAGACGAAAAAGAGCATTGCAGGTTATTTAATGATAGAAGATGGAGTAGACGACATGGTAAGGGGAAAGATACGGTCCATATCAAGACCAATCCCGGAAGGCAGCAAGGAATGGGAGATACTCTATAAGAAATATTATCAGGAAGAGATTGAGAAGAAAAGGTTTTGATGGATTACAGAATATTTATCCCGCCGATTACAGGCGCAGTTATAGGCTGGTTCACAAATTATGTGGCGATAAAGATGCTCTTCAGGCCATACCGGCCTGTAAATATCCTCGGTTATAAGCTTCAGGGCCTCATTCCTAAAAGAAGAAAAGAAATAGCAGCCGGCATTGCAAAGACCATTGAAAGAGAGCTTGTTTCAGCCAAAGATTTTACCATGATATTGGAAGGTATTGAATGGAAAGATGATGTTGAAAAGGCTGTAGATGAGATTGTTGAGCATAGATTTAAGGCAGGCAAGATAAAAAAGATACCGCTTATAGGGCTTATTTCAGAAAATCTTACCTATCACATCAAATACCTCCTTACAAAAGAAGTAATAAAGCACATAGATGAGAAAAAGGGCTCGTTTGTAGAAAAGTTCCATGACAAGGTTAATATGAAAGAGATGCTGGTTAATAGGATAGACAATCTGGATATAAAAAGGTTTGAGGCGCTGCTTACTGATTTCATTGCAAGAGAATTGCGCCACATAGAATGGCTGGGCGGGGC
>JBBTFC010000030.1:7761-9876 GCA_038042015.1 Deltaproteobacteria bacterium | reverse complement strand
GCTGATTTTGTAATTAAAGAAAGCAGGAAGTCTCACGGCAAATGGCCTTTATTTCCGCCTGATTTTTCTGTATGCGATGACTGTCTTAAAGAACTCTTTGATCCATCCAACAGGCGGTACAGATACCCGTTCATTAACTGCACCGGCTGCGGCCCGAGGTTTACCATAATCAAAGGGCTTCCCTATGACCGCCCCCTTACATCAATGGCCTCATTTAAAATGTGCCCCGAATGTTTAATGGAATACACCGACCCTTTTGACCGCCGCTTTCATGCAGAGCCGAATGCCTGCCCTCTTTGCGGGCCTCATGTATGCTGGGCTCTGCCGGATGGAAGGATTGCTGCAAAAGATGGCGATGCAATCAAACTATGCGAAGAGGCAATAAAAAGCGGCCGCATAGCAGCGGTTAAGGGCATAGGGGGCTTTCATCTTATGGCAAACGCCTCAGATGATAATGCGGTCAGTCTTTTGAGAAACAGGAAGGCCAGATATGAGAAACCGTTTGCCGTGCTCTTTCCGGCAGATAAAGACGACATGGTTTCGTATGTGAAGAAAGAGGCCTTTTTAAGTGAAGATGAAGAAATGGCAATGATTAGCAGGGAAAGGCCGATAGTTGTTCTGAGAAGAAGATATGACTCGCGGTTGTCAGGATATATTTCCCCGGGGCTTGATACAGTTGGCGCCTTTCTGCCGTATTCCCCTTTACATTATATATTGCTAAAAGATTTAAAGACCGCCCTTGTTGCAACGAGCGCAAATTTCAGCGACAGCCCTATTATAAAAGACAATGAAGAGGCTATGGAGAGGCTTAAAGAAACAGCAGACGGTTTTCTTCTCCACAATAGGGATATTGTCAGAAGATGCGATGACTCTGTTATCCGTGTCATTGCCGGGAAGCCGGTATTTATCAGACGCTCAAGGGGCTATACGCCGCATGTATTTCACCTTCCATATAAACTGAATGAACCTGTTCTATCAGTAGGCGGAAATCAGAAGGTTACGATAGCGCTTGGCTGGGAAGATAAGGCGGTGATGAGCCAGCATCTTGGCGATTTAACAACAGAGGAGGGCAAAGAGGCATTTGAAAACGCAATTGATGATTTGACCGGTTTTTATAATATAAAACCTGCAAGGATTGTCTCTGATATGCATCCTGATTATATTTCTACAAAATGGGCGTTTTCACAAAATGGCGTAAAACATATTCAGGTTCAGCATCATCATGCTCACATTGCAGCATGTATGCTGGATAACAACCTGACCGATAAGGTTCTGGGTGTTTCATGGGATGGCTCAGGATATGGAGTTGACGGCACAATATGGGGCGGAGAGTTTTTGATTGCAGATTATAAAGGGTTTGAAAGATTCTGCACATTCAGAAAATTCAGGCTTTTAGGCGGAGAGCAGGCTGTAAAGGAACCGGGGAGGGCGCTCTTTTCTATCCTTTATGAGATATATGGAAAAGATATTTTAACCCCCACACCAAAATCTTTGGTGTGGGGGCAAATGCTGAAAAAAGGTTTTAATTCGCCTTTTACCACATCTGCGGGCAGGGTTTTTGACGCTGCCGGCTCTTTGCTTGGTATCTGCCATAAGGCAAGTTATGAAGGGCAGGGCGCAATGATGTTGGAAGCTAATGCAGGCGGGGGGACAGGTTCATCATATCCAATAGAGGTTAAAAGCCATGATGGCGGTATGAATATCTTTAATTGGGGGCCTATGTTCAAGTCTATGGCTGAAGATGTGCGGAAAGGCATTGGCATGACGACGATTTCACAAAATTTTCATGAAACCCTTGCGCAGTTGATTTTGCATGTGGCAAAGATGGCAAGGCAGGAAAAGGGCTTAAATACCGTATGCCTGTCCGGCGGGGTTTTCCAGAATAAGGTTTTAACAGAACGGGCAGTTTGTCTTCTGAAAGACAGTGGTTTTAATGTCTTTACACACAACAGGCTGCCGCCCAATGACGGCGGGATAAGCTTGGGGCAGTTAATTATTGGTGGTTTACAGTGACCAAAGTAAAAACCTTGTATAATGCCGGCTATTTATATCTGAGCTTTAAAAATATTATTATTGCAGTAAAAATAAACGATACGCAGTTGGCTAAAATTACAG
>JBBTFC010000030.1:5072-7661 GCA_038042015.1 Deltaproteobacteria bacterium | reverse complement strand
GGAACGCCAACGGACTGCATAAACATTGCAGTAAACGGCATACTTAAAAAAAGGCCTGACCTTGTGGTGTCAGGCATAAATAAGGGCGGCAATCTCGGCGATGATGTTACATATTCAGGCACTGTCTCCGCTGCCATGGAAGGGACCCTCCTCGGAATTCCATCCTTTGCCATATCCCTTGTATCAAGAGATAATTTTGATTTTAAGAGCGCCGCTGGATTTGCGGCAAGGCTTGCCAGATTTATATTAAAAAACAAGCTTCCAAAGGATACCCTTTTGAATGTCAATGTGCCTGAAGGGAGAGATATCAAAGGCCACAGGATAACAAGGCAGGGGAAGAGGGTTTACGGCGATGCCGTTATAGAAAAGATTGATCCGAGAGGCAAAAAATATTACTGGATAGGCGGAGATGTTCTGAGGTGTGAAGGCGGCAAGGATAGTGATTTTGCGGCTATTGATAGTAAATTTATATCAGTTACTCCGGTTCATCTGGATTTGACCAATTATGCATCGCTGGCAGAGCTTAAGAACTGGAAACTATAGTTTATGCCGCCGTTAAAAATAAAAGAGAAAGATGATTATCTGAGGAGCCGCCAGAGGATGGTTGAGACCCAGATTATCCCGAGGGGTATAAAGGATAAGAGGGTTATTGAGGCAATGCTGACCATACCGAGGCATCTGTTTGTTCCTGAAGAGGCTCTATGGAGCCAGGCATACAGCGACTATCCGCTTCCTATCGGTGAAAGGCAGACAATATCCCAGCCGTATATTGTTGCCTTTATGACAGAGGCCCTTGAACTGAAAGGAACTGAAAAGGTTCTTGAGATAGGGACAGGCTCAGGTTATCAGACCGCTATTCTTTCGATGCTAACAGAAAAAGTTTATTCCATAGAGAGGATATCAAGCCTCGCGGCCAGAGCAAGAAAGGTACTTGATTCTCTTGGATGCTCCAATGTGGTGATAAATATCGGGGATGGAACCCTTGGCTGGTCTGAAGAGGCGCCGTTTGATGCGATACTGACTACAGCGGCTGCCCCGGATATACCAAAGTGTTATGTTGAACAGCTTAATATAGGCGGGAAGTTGGTGATACCGGTAGGAGATGAATACTCTCAAACCCTTGTAAAGATAATGAAAACCAAGGAAGGAATAATAAAACAGGAACTGGGCGGGTGCAGATTTGTAAAACTTGTCGGGAGGTATGGATGGAAGGCAGAAGACAACACATTTTAAAAAGGTTGTATGACTGGGTTTTGCACTGGGCGCACACGCCCTACGGCACATGGGCGCTTTTTATTCTGGCATTTACAGAATCCTCGTTTTTTCCTATTCCGCCGGATGTGCTCCTTATCGCGCTTGCCATATCAATACCCGCCAAATCTTTCAGATACGCCTTTATATGCTCTTTGGGCTCTGTTATCGGCGGCCTTTTTGGGTATCTCATAGGCTGGCAAATGATGGACATTATCGGATTTCCTATAATCAAGTTTTATGGCGTGACTTCCCAGTATGAGGCTGTAAGGCGCTCGTATGAGGAGCATAATGCCCTGATTGTATTTATTGCCGCATTTACGCCGATACCTTATAAATTAATTACAATCACAGCAGGCGCATTTAAGCTGAATATCTTTACCTTTACTATCGCATCAATTGTTGGAAGGTCTCTTAGGTTTTATATTGTTGCATGGCTGATACATAGATTTGGCCAACGTATAAAGGAATTTATTGAAAAATATTTTAATGTCCTGTCTTTAATCTTTATTGGGCTTTTAATATTAGGTTTTATTGCGGCAAAAAAGTGGGCAGGTTCGGTTCATTAAAACAGACACAAGAGATAATACTGAAGACTTTAGTCCGGGGTCTTTGGTCTATGGCCTGTCTTGTTTTGGTTGGCTGCGCTATTTCATACGGAGTTTATCACAAAATAGAAAATGGCCAGACCCTGTGGAGGATAGCAAAAACATATAATGTAGATATTCAGGATGTGGCTGAGTTTAATGACATTACCGATATAACACAGATAAAGGAAGGGCAGAGATTATTTATACCGGGCGCATGGAATGTTTTAAAGGTTGAACCATATCAGCTGCAAGACTCAAAACCAAAGACCCAGGATTCAAAACACCAGACACCGGACACCAAAAACCAGAACGGCCACCCAAAAGAAGAATCAGGCAATGAAAAACTAAGGCATGAGCCGGAAGGCAAGATAGTTGTGGAAAAATGGAGATTTTCATGGCCTGTAAAGGGCGAGATGATTTCTTTATTTGGCGTAAGGAATGGAAAAAAGCATGATGGAATAGATATAGCCGCTCCGACAGGCAGTTCCGTATTTGCCGCTGCTGACGGCGAGGTTATATACAGCGACGACGGCGTAAGAGGCTACGGCAATATGGTGATGTTAAAGCACAAAGACGGATTCATCACGATTTATGCCCATAATAGGGAAAACCTTGTAAAGGGCGGGGAGATGGTGAAGAAGGGGAATGTTATCGCCAGATTGGGGAATACCGGCAATTCATCCGGTCCGCATCTGCACTTTGAAGTAAGAAAGGACAAGAAGCCAAGAAACCCTCTTTTTTTCTTGCC
>JBBTFC010000030.1:0-4972 GCA_038042015.1 Deltaproteobacteria bacterium | reverse complement strand
AGAGATGTCCCTGATTTCCCTAAGAAGGGGATACTCTTTAAAGACATAACAACGCTATTAAAAGACCCTGTCTCATTCCAGACAACAGTGGACCTGATGAGCCACCGCTATGTTGGGAAGCACATTGACCTTGTTGTAGGCATTGAGGCAAGGGGGTTTATTGTGGGGGCAGCGCTGGCATACAAGCTTGGCGCAGGTGTTATACTCGTGAGAAAGCCCGGCAAGCTGCCGCACAAAACCCATAAGGCATCTTATAAATTAGAATATGGCGAAGATAGCCTTGAGATACATCAGGATGCCGTAAGCCCCGGCCAAAAGGTGCTTATAGCAGACGATGTGCTGGCAACAGGCGGGACGATGTCGGCAGTTATACATCTTATAGAAAAAATGGGCGGACAGATTGTGGGATGCGCATTCCTTTCTGAGATTGAGGCGCTCAACGGCAGAAGCAAACTCAAAGACTATCCGGTATTTTCCCTGATAAAGTTTTGAAAACAATCTCTAATCCCTGATTATTATGATCCTTCCCATCCGGGCTAAACTGACAATCTGGTATACAACGCTTCTTGCTGCCAGCCTCATCACATTCGGCTCTATCCTGTATGTTGCGCTCTCAAGAAACATTATAAGCTCAATTGATGCGCGGTTATTCTCCATGGCTGATATGGTTTCCAGGGCAGTATTCAGGCCCGGCACCGTAAATCTGCCTCAAAACTTCGATATCTTTCTTGAACATTTCTTTGGAATAAAGACATCAGGCAATTTTATTCAACTGATGGATGAATATGGCAAGATAGTATTTACATCTTCAACCCTCGGGAAAAACCATCTTCCTCTGTCAGCCCAGACGTATCATCATTCTATTGCCGGCAATGCCACGTATGAGACCGTAAAAAACATAGGCCAGTATCCGGTCAGGATTGTTACATTTCCTTTAATGGAAAATGGCCAGCTAATAAGCATATTGCAGGTCGGCGCGCCGCTGCAGGAATCTACTACGGCATTGAATGCATTGTTTTATATCCTGATATTTGGAATCCCTCTTGCTGTGATACTGGCAAGCGGTGTGGGCTGGTTCCTTGCAAAAAAGGCGCTTAGCCCTGTGGATATGGTTACAGGCCTTGCCAGAAAGATAGAGGCAGGGAGCTTAAACGAGAGATTAGACGTCTCCGGTCCTAAAGACGAACTCGGGAGATTGGCAAAGACATTTAATGACATGATTGCAAGGCTTGAACTTTCTTTTAAACAGATGAAGCAATTTACAGCAGATGCGTCCCATGAACTGAAAACCCCTTTGACTGTTCTGAAAGGCGAGATGGAGATTGCGCTTAAAACTGAAAAAACAGTAGAAGGCTTCAAGGAGGTTATTAAGAGCAGCCTTGAAGAGATAGACAGGATGAGCGCCATTGTAAAGAGCCTTCTTAATCTTGCAAAGCTTGACAGCAGGGTTAGACTGCCTAAGGATAATATAAAGCTGGATGGGATTGTTGAAGAGAGGTTTAATCAAACCATGCCCCTGGCAAAAGATAAAGGCATTGATATGGTTATGGCTAAGAAAGAAAGTGTTATTATAATGGGGGACAAACTTGGGATAGGCCAGCTTTTGTTTAATCTGATATATAATGCCATTAAGTATACATCAAAGGACGGCAGGATAGAGATTTCGCTGGAACAGTCGGATAATTGGGCTATAATTAAAGTAATTGACACAGGCATAGGCATTGCAGAGGAAGACCTTCCTCATATATTTGACCGCTTTTACAGAGTGGATAAGGCAAGGACAACAGGCGCGGGCGGCGTGGGTCTCGGCTTAAGCATCTGCAAAGAGATTGCAGAGGCGCACGGCGGCAAAATAGAGGTGGAAAGCGAGGCCGGGAAGGGGAGCGTGTTTAAGGTGTATCTGCCTCTTAAAGACAGGACAGCAGAGATATTGAATGAGATGGCAAGACAGTGAGCGTAGCTGATAGCTCATAGCTGTTAGCTGATAGCAAATACTATGAGCTATGTGCTATCAGCTAAAAACGGAGGTGAGATTATGAAAATAGGAATTCTTACAGGCGGCGGCGACTGCCCGGGTCTTAATGCTGTAATAAGGGCAGTTGTAAAAAAGGCTGCCAATTACGGTTATGGAGTTATAGGCATCAAGGACGGATGGAAAGGTCTGGTGGATATTGAGACTGTGCCGCTGGATACCAAAGCAGTATCAGGCATACTTCCCCGGGGTGGGACGATCCTCGGCACATCCAGGACAAACCCCTTCAAGTCTCCTGAAATGGCAGAGAAGGTTGTAAATAATATAAAGAAGCTTGGACTGGATGCGCTTATAGCCGTTGGCGGCGATGATACGCTTGGTGTTGCCGCAAAATTATACAAGCAAGGAATAAAAACAATAGGCGTGCCAAAGACCATAGACAACGACCTTTCAGGCACGGATTTTACTTTCGGCTTTGACACGGCAATAAGCATAGTAACAGAGGCGCTTGACAGGCTGCACACAACAACAGAGGCGCATCACAGGGCAATGGTTGTTGAGGTGATGGGAAGACACGCAGGATGGATTGCCGCTTACGGCGGCCTTGCAGGCGGAGCGGATATGATACTTATCCCTGAAAAGCCCTTTGAGGTTAAGGATGTTGCGGATATCGTCAGAAAAAGGTCAAGGCAGGGAGGGGGATTCAGTATAATTGTTGTGGCAGAAGGCGCGGCGCCAAAGGGGATTGAGGGCTATATTACAAAGGACGCAAAAAAAGACGCCTTCGGCCATGCTATACTTGGCGGCATCGGCGAATTCCTTGCAAAAGAGATTGAAAAGACAACAGGCGTGGAGAGCCGGCATGTTGTCCTGGGCCATCTACAGAGAGGCGGAAGCCCAACAGCCCACGACAGGATTTTGGCAACAAGATACGGCGTCAGGGCAGTGGAGTGTATAAATGAAGGCAATTTTGGCACGATGGTTGCGCTTCAGGGAAATAAGATCGTCGCCATCCCCCTTGAAGAAGGCGTTAAGCAGACAAAGACAGTTGATATGGATATATACAAAGTGGCAGAGGTGTTTTTTGGGTGAGATTATAATTACATTATAAGGAGGAATAAATTTATGGCGATAAGAAATATCTTTTTTGCGGCAATATGCGGATTTTTGTTGAGCATAACTCTTCATCTTGCGCTTGTTTTAGCGCAGGCAAAGCTTCCCAAGGAGTTGACAGGCGGTGAAACCTTGTTCAACAAAAACTGTGCTTTATGCCACGGTCAGGCTGGAATAGGCGCTAATAATGGGCCGCCGTTGGTGCATAAAATTTATGAACCAAATCATCATGCTGATGAGTCATTCTATCGTGCGGTTCAGAATGGTGTAATAGCGCACCATTGGACATTTGGAAATATGCCGCCTCTTTACAATATAAGCCGGGATAAGGTAGAGCAGATTATACAATATATCCGTTGGCTCCAGAAGCAGGCGGGAATATTCTAAATAAGATTCAAAATATCAGATAATTTTGAGCTTTGTTTCATTGAGGAGGAAATAAATGGGTATTATTAATGTTACACGCCATACTGCCATTATTACATTTCTGTCGCTGATACTGCTTGGTAATATTCCGGTTGGTTTCTACCGAAAAAGATTTACAAGATTTTCGAGGCCATGGGCGAGGTGCATATACATACCCATACTTGCAAACATTATACTGCGAAGGCTCTTTGGTTTCAGCTATGCCATTATCCCTGTAAGCGTTATTGCCCTTCTTGCAGGTCAACTTATAGGCGCAAGGATTGGAAAGGCTTCGTCGTGAGATCAGCAATTATTCTTATTAGCCTTCTTATTCTCTCAGGCTGTGCAAAGGGTGTGCCAGATGAAGATATATTAAAAGGCATAGTAAAAGATATTGCAGAGGCAGGCCAGAAAAAGGATATAGACGGAGTAAGAAAGAATATCTCCAAATCATACAGGGATCAAGAAGGAAATGATTATGACGCTGTTAGAAGTCTCCTCCTTTACCATTTCATTAGGGCGGAGACTGTTTCTATCTTTGTGAGAAGCGTAGACGCAGAGGTAAAGGGCGACACAGCCCTTGTAAAGGCCAATGTGATTCTTGTCAGGGGCAAGGAAGTAAAAAGCATTAAAGATATAATCCCTGAATCTGCCGCCGGCTACAGGTTTGAGATGATATTCAAAAAGGAAAACAAAGACTGGAAGGTTGTGAGCGGAATATGGCAGAATGTGGGAGCGGCGGGGTTGCTGTGAATTTCAATTTGAGATTTAAAGATTTTAGATGATTGACTTAAGATCTCAATATCTTATAATATGACATACATCTTTTATAGTTAAAGGACAGGAGACTATGAAAATAGGATCGATTTATACAATAGCAGGGACTGGAGAAGCCGGATTTGGCGGCGAGGGGGGGGATGCAAGATCAGCAATGCTTAATGAGCCGAAGGGTGTGGCAGTGGATAGGAAGGGAAACATATATATCGCCGATACAGAAAACTGCCTGATAATGCGCGTAGATACAAATGGATACATAAGCACTATCGCAGGGCACTTCCTTCCCCATAGCGAGAGCGGTAGTGATGTTGAAGAAATGATGTATCAAAGGCAGCTTGGGAAGTTACCGCGCAAAGAAGGGCTTCCCTCCGATTCTATCGGGGACAACGGTCCTGCAATATCTTCCATTTTAAGGTATCCATCTGCCATTGCCGTGGATCAGACGGGAAATATCTACATTACAGATACATTTAATCATAGAATAAGAAAGGTAGATATAATCTCCGGTATCATCACAACCATAGCAGGCAATGGCCAGGATGGCTTTGGCGGTGATGAAGGACAGGCGACCGAAGCAAGCCTGTCTGAGCCCTCAAGTATAGCAATAGACCGGAATGGGAATATATTGATTGCCGATTTTATGAACCATAAAATCAGGAAGGTAGATGCGGCAACCGGGGCGATAACAACTGTGGCTGGAAGCGG
>JBBTFC010000029.1:0-6317 GCA_038042015.1 Deltaproteobacteria bacterium | reverse complement strand
GTAATTTTAAAAGGTGGGGTGTTTCTTTATTTTTTTTATCAATAACCCTCATTTCCTGTACAGCAGCTAAAGAAAGGATCATGCAGAAGGAGACGCCGGCAATCGCCCCAAAAACCTCTTCCCCAAAGACAGGAAACAGCTACTATCACTTTTCCCTTGCCCAATTGCTTGCGAATAAGGGAGATACAGATGGCGCTATAGAAGAATACAAAAAGGCTATTAAATTAGACCCAAAGGAGCCGGCGCTTTACGTAGATATAGCCACCCTGTATATAAAAAAAGGCGATAATAACGCGGCGCTTCTAAACCTTGAAAATGCTGTGAAGATTGCAAAGGATTATGCGCCCGCACATCTGCTTCTTGGGAATATTTATACTGCACTTAAACGGGATGATGCGGCTGTTTCTGCCTATAAAACAGCCATCTCTCTTGAGCCGGAAAATCCAAAGGCATATATGTATCTTGGTATGTTATATGCGGAACACAAGAATTATGACCTTGCCATAGAAATATTTAAAAAACTTATCGGAGTAAACCACGAATCAATTATGGGCTATTACTATCTGGCCAGGGTCGAGGCTGAGAGAGGCCGTTATACAGAGGCAGAGGATTATTACCTCAAGGCATTGGATATAAATCCTTCAATAGACATGATTCTTGTAGAGCTTGGAATGGTGTATGAATTTGAGAAAAAGCTTGATAAGGCCATAGAGTCCTATCAAAAGGCGCTTAAGTTTCAACCCCGCAACACAAACTTAAGGAACAGGGTTGGTCAGCTTCTAATTCAACAGAACAAGCTTGATGAGGCCATTACAGAATTCAAGCAGATGGAAACATCCGGCAATGCAAGGCTTGACATTATGGCCAAGATAGGGCTGATATATTTTGAGCAAAAAAAGTATGATGAGGCCATTATACAATTCAGCCTGGCCCTGACAATTGATCAAAAGGCTCATAAGGTCAGGTATTATCTGGCTGCCACATATGAAGAAAAGGGGGAGTTGGATAAGGCTCAGGAGGAATTTAAAAAGATTCCATCTGACAGCGAGATATTTGTGGATGCAAAGATACATCTTGCCTTTATGTATCAGAGGCAGGGACGTCTTGATGATGCTGTAAAGGCCATAAAGGAGGCAATAGCTATAAAGGGCGCGGATATCGAGCTTTACAGGCTGCTTGCCTCTGTTTATAAGGAGGCCAGCCGTCTTGATGATGCTGTAAAAATAATACAGCAGGCGCTTCTTCTTGAACCTCAAAATGCAGAGCTGCATTTTACGGTTGGGGCGCTGTATGACGAGGCAGGGCATAGGGAAAAATCAATGGAGGAGATGAGGATTGCGATAAAATTAAACCCAGACCATGTCAATGCGCTGAACTATCTTGGCTATACATACGCTGAATTAGGGATAAACCTGGAAGAGGCGTTGTCCCTGATTAAAAAGGCGCTTGCTATAAAGCCTGAAAGCGGCCATATTATAGACAGCCTTGGCTGGGTTTATTATAAGATGGGCGAGATAGCCTTGGCTGTGCAGGAGCTTGAACGCGCTGTTAAGTATATGCCTGATGATCAGGTGGTGCTTGAGCATCTCGGCGATGCCTATCTGAAAAATGGGCTAAAGGATAAGGCCGCTCTAATCTATGAGAAGGCATTGAAGGTTGACCCTAAAAATACCAAACTCAAGGAAAAATTAGAGGGGCTTAAAAAAAACTAAGGATTAGGAAATAACACTCCGGTGGCAAGAAATAGAAAATATGGCAAACAATTACTGTTTACTGCTTACTGCTTATTTTTTTTGGCAGGATGCGCCTCTCTACCCCCCACTGCCCCCCCTTTAGCAAAGGGGGTGGGAGAGGGTGGTAAAATATCCGATGAACAGAATATTTGCTTTGACCCTGCCTCCATTTCTTTACTGCAGAAAAAGTATGAGAATCTAAAAACCCTTAAAGGCACTGCGCTGGTAAAGATAGCCTCTAAACTTGTCCCCGCAGGTAGTAAGCAGGGAGATAACAGGGACATGGCCGGCAGGGCAGTTATTATCGTCAAGAGGCCTGACCAATTTCGGCTGGAGATACTTGGTCCCTTCAATCAAACTGTTTTTCTCATCACATATAATAAAAAAAATGTATCTCTGTTTTCATTTCAGGAAAATAAGGTATATAGGGATTATCCCCTGCCTGTAGAGGCTTCCCTGTTTCCTCAATATCTTTCAGGACTGCCTGCCGCATGGGTCGGAAGCCGAGAAATAAATAATCTGCGCCAAACTCTGTCTAACGGCCGGTGTGTTTATACAAATTCAGGAGATGAACAGATATTGATAAATCACGAAGGTAATATTCTTGAGATAACTTTGCCAGGCGCAAGGGGCGATGTTTATCCGATAAAGGTGTCAATGGATTCCTATAAAGAAATAGACGGCTTTAACTTTCCATTTTCAATATCTTTAAATAATAAAAAGGCCAATATTTTTATAAGATATGATCATATAGAACTAAACCAGGATATTTCAGACGATTTGTTTAATCTACCTGAAAAGCGAGAGGTAGAGGATATGCCTTCACTTCCTTAAAAATTTCTGACTTTAGAGGATTATTATGCTATACTTAGAAACATTTATATCAGGTTTATCCGGGAAATAATCGGTTTTTGGGGTTCAAAATCAATAAGGAGCTGCTTAAAATCTAATCGAGAGGAGAAAAATGATGTTTAAGATTGGAGACACAGCAGTATACCCCGGTCACGGGGTAGGGAATATTGAATCTATTGAAGCCAGGGAAATATCAGGCGGCGCAATCCAGAAATTTTATATCCTAAGGGTATTGGGGAGCGGCGCTACAATTATGGTGCCAGTGGATAATGAAAAGGCGGTTGGCCTTAGAAGGGTAGTAAATAAGGATACTGTATTAAAAGTCTATGCGGTTCTAAAAGAGCGCAGTGATATGCCCGCAGATAAACAGACATGGAACAGGAGATACCGCGAATATATGGAAAAGGTTAAGACAGGTTGTGTTATGGAAGTGGCAAGGGTTTTCAGAGATCTTTATCTTCTGAAAACAGACAAGGAGCTTTCCTTTGGAGAACGACGTATGCTGGACACTACCAAAAACCTTCTGGTAAAAGAACTTTCAATAGCCAGAAGGTGGACAGAAGAAAGAATAGAGGCTGAGCTCCATAAAATTATGAATGTATGACAGCAGTTTATTGATAAGGAGTTGTTTCTTACATTCATCTCTGTGCAAATTACGAGTTAAAACGGAGATTGTAGATCGGGGCCGGGGACTGGTAAAAAACAAGTTTCTGGCTTTTTTGTTTTTGGAGAAGGAGCAAGAATTAGGTGAAAACAATTGCTATTATCACAGCAGCCGGCAAAAGTAAAAGAATGGGTTCAGTAATAAAAAAGCCCTATATAATCCTTGGTGACAAACCCCTTTTGGCGCATGCTGTTTTACCATTTGAGCAGAGCAATACCATAAACTCAATCATTATATTAACAGCCAAAGGCGATGAAGATTTTTGTTTAAAAAAAATAGTAAAAAGATTTGGATTTAAAAAGGTGATAAAGGTTATAAATGGTGGGAAAGAAAGGCAGGATTCTGTAATGTCAGGCATTATGGCAGCGGGTAATGGCTGGGATATGGTTGTAGTGCATGATGGTGTCCGGCCGTTTGTTACAAAGGAGATAATAGAAAAGATAGTAAAATCAGCCGGTAGATATGGGGCGGCTATTTTAGCGGCGCCTGTAAAAGACACTATAAAGCAGACGTCTTCAGGGTTTGTGAAAAAAACTATTAAAAGAGATGAATTATGGGCTGTCCAGACCCCTCAGGCATTCAGATTTGATATGCTTAAAAGGGCGCATGAGCTTGCCAAAAAGCAGGGTTTTATCGGGACAGATGACAGTATTTTAGTTGAAAGGCTTGGCTGTAAAGTGGCAATAATAAACGGTTCATATGATAATATAAAGATAACAACACCGGAAGATTTAGTGTTGGGAGCGGCGATATTGAAAGGCAGAAGATAGGTCAAGGTTAAGGCTGAGGTTGAGAAAAATCCTTAACCTAAACCTTAATCTTAACCTTGTTTTTAAAATTATGCGGATTGGTTTTGGTTACGATGTCCATAGGCTTATAAAAGGCAGAAGGCTCATAATCGGAGGGGTGGAGATACCTTTCCCAAAGGGTCTTTTGGGTCATTCTGACGCTGATGTTCTTCTGCATGCAATATGCGACGGCTTACTTGGCGCAATAGCAGAAGGCGACATAGGGAAGCATTTTCCAAACACTGACAAGAGGTATAAAGATATATCCAGCCTTAAGCTTCTTGATAGGGTTTCCGATATAATGAAGGATAAAGGCTATGCCATCGGGAACATAGATTCTACAATCATTGCCCAAAAACCCCGCCTTGCCGAATATATTCCTGGTATGATAAAAAATATAGCCGCAACCCTTGGCTGTAATCCATCCCTGATAAATGTAAAGGCTACTACCTCTGAAGGCCTCGGTTTTACCGGTACAGGCAAAGGCATGGCTGCCTATGCCTCTGTGTTGATAAAAAAGACAAAGCGTTTAGCTGATAGCTCATAGCTGATAGCAACTACTATGAGCTATCAGCTATATTATCCCATGTCTGATTAATATCTTTATAAATACGTTTACCACATCAGGGTCAAACTGGCTGCCGGCCATCCTCTTGAGCTCTTCTGCTGCCTCGGCTGCAGGTATCGCCTTTCTGTATGGCCTTATGGATGTCATTGCCTCGAATGCGTCGGCCGCCGCAATAATCCTGGTGCCTATAATCTCCTCGCTATTGCCGGAGAGCTCTTCTTTTGGCCCCTCGTCAAACCTGTTATGGTGGTATCTTACGATCCTGGCCACATTTGCAAGGCCGTCCATGCTCTCCAATATCTTGCTGCCTATATCAGGGTGCCTTTTCATGATACGGCATTCGTCTTCTGATAAAGGGCCGTTTTTTAGCAGGATGTTGTCCGGGATACCTATCTTTCCTATGTCGTGCATGAGGGCGGCCCTGTATATGGTTTCTATAGCCTGGCCGGAGACCCCCATTTCCTCTGCGATAGATTTGGAATATTCCGCCATGCGGATTGCATGGCCTGCAGTATAAGGGTCTCTCGCCTCTATAGCGGACGCCAATGTTGCTATTATTCCTGTATATGAGCTTTTTACCCTTTCATACAGCATGGCGTTTTCTATTGCAATGCCGGCCTGGCCGCACAGGATAGAAAGCATTTCAATATCTGAATTTATAAAAGGTTTTACCCCCGCCGGCTTTGCCAGATTAAGCACCCCTATGAGCCCGCCTTTGCTGAGGATCGGCACAGAAACGGCTGTTTTTGTCCGCTCATCCAGAAAAACCGGCTTCTTTTCCTTTGCCGCAAGACCTGCTATGCCTTCCCCAATCTTTATTCTCTCACGATCTCCTTCTATTACCTTTCCGATAAACGCCTTTACGTTGAGAAATCCGTCGTTTTCGGCCAGCGCAAGCGATGCGTTTTCCGCAGACATGGCCTTGGCCGCTTCTTCAACTATATTCTCGAAAAGCCTATCAATATGCACCTCGCTGAAGAGCCTCCTGTTTATCTCAAACAGAGGGAGAAATGCCTTTAACTTTATATTCTCTTTTATGATATTGCTCTTTCTGAGGGTGTCCTCAACTGTGTCTCTGAGTTCCTTCGGCGTGAACGGTTTCATTATAAAACCCTGCGCGCCGTGCTTTAATGATTCAATGGTGATTTCTATGGTTCCGTGGCCTGTGGTTACAATAACGGGAATGTCTGTAGAGATATCCTCTCTTATCTTTTTTATGAGGGTCATGCCGTCCATCCTGGGCATCCTAATGTCAGTAATTACCAGGTCAAAGTCGCCGGCGATAAGCTTTTTAAGACCTTCTTCCCCGTCATGCGCTGTTGTTATCCTGTAATTAACCGCCCCTAATATCTCAGAAGAGAGATTGAGGATTACAGGTTCATCGTCTATAATTAAAATGTTTTCGTTTGGCATATACCTCCTCCAATTTATGATTTCGGGTTTCTAAGCAATCGGCAGTTTAATGGTAAATATGCTTCCCTTGCCAGGCTCGCTTTTTACCTCTATCTCTCCTCCGTGCCTTTCTATTATTCCATGACTTACCGATAGCCCCAGCCCTGCCCCATTTGTTTCATATTTTGTTGTAAAGAGCGGATCAAATATCTTATGGATTATATCCTTTGGGATGCCGGCCCCTGTATCATGGAAATGTATCTTTGTCCATCCGTTTTCTTCTTCTACCGCTGTTTTTAAAATTCCGCCGTTCGGCATTG
>JBBTFC010000028.1:0-6068 GCA_038042015.1 Deltaproteobacteria bacterium | reverse complement strand
TGCTGCAAGAGGAGAAAGAGCAGCTAAAAAACAAGGTTGCTGAGTTATCAAAGCAGATTGAAGAACTGCGTGCCGCAAAAGAAGAGGAGATTAACGCCCTGAAAAAGGAGAGAGAGGGGCTTTTAAGCAAGGCCGAATATCTGAACAGAGAGGTGAAAAGGCTGAAGATAAAAGCAGGCGAGCTCTCCGCTGAAAAAGAAAAGGAACTTGCGGGTGTAAAGAGCGCCTATGAAAACCTAATGAAAGAAATGAAAGAGGAGATAGATAAGGGAGAGATAAAGATTACCCAGGCTGTGGACAGACTTTCGGTAAATATGGTTGAAAAGATACTTTTTGATTCCGGCAAAGCAGAAATAAAACCGGAAGGCATTAAGATCCTCGGCAGGGTTGGGAATATATTAAAGGGGATAACCGACAAGCAGATAAAGATAGAAGGGCATACGGATAATGTAAAGATAGGTCAGCGCATAAAAGAAAAGTATCCGACAAACTGGGAACTCTCTACGGGAAGGGCAACAAATGTTGTGCGGTATCTTCAGGATAAGGTTGGCATTGATCCAAAACTTTTATCTGCCGCCGGATATTCAGAGTATAAGCCTATTGCCGCCAATGATACAACAGAGGGGAGGGCGCAGAACAGGAGGATGGAAATAGTGCTTCTGCCGCTGGATTTGGGGAGTGTTGTAGAGGAACTTAAAAAGAAGTGAATGAATTCCCCTGATGTAGTTATAAAAAAGTGCAATGATTATATCAACGAGGAGGTTTACAGGGCAATAAAGGAGTCTGTGGACCTCCTCGGCGGTATAGGGGCATTTGTAAAAAAGGGCGAACGAATCCTTTTAAAGCCAAACCTCCTTTCTGCAAAACCTACTGATGCAGCCGTAACAACCCATCCTGCGGTAGTAAGGGCAGTGATACAGCTTGTAAAAGAGGCTGGGGCAGTTCCTGTTGTAGGCGACAGCCCTGGCATTGGCAGCGCCGAGAAGGTTGCTCAAAAATGCGGGATTGCGGCAGTTGCAAAAGAGTTTGGAGTAGAGATAATAAACCTTGCCCAATCTATAAGTGTGGAAAATCCTGATGGGAAAACCTTTAAAAGACTTGAACTGTCAAAAGAGGCAATAGAGTTTGACGGCATAATAAACCTTCCGAAGCTTAAGACCCATGCCCAGATGTTTTTGACACTCGGCGTAAAAAACATGTTTGGCTGTGTTGTCGGCGCAAGGAAGCCGCAGTGGCATATGGCGGCAGGCGTTGACACTCAGGCTTTTGCAAGGATGCTTATAGATACATATCTGTTTCTAAAGCCCAGACTGACAATAGTTGACGGCATCGTAGGTATGGAGGGGAATGGGCCTGGGAGCGCCGGCGATCCAAGAAGGCTCGGCCTTATATTTGCAGCAGTGGATTGCATAGCCATGGACAGGGTTATAACAGAGGTTCTGGGCGCTGAGGCAAATGCCCTTCTTACGACAAAGGTTGCAGAAGAAGATGAAATTGGAGTAACAGACATAAACGAGATAAATATGCTTGGAGAGGGCATAGAAGATGTTAAGATTCATGATTTCAAATTTCCCCCGCTTGCGAGTATAGAATTTAAGCTTCCATTCGCGCTTCACAATTATCTAAGGAAGCCGCTTACAGCAAGACCCGAAGTAAACAATAAAGAGTGCACGTTATGCAATATGTGTGTTGATATCTGCCCACTGGGGATTATGACAAAAACAGATAAAATTAATATTGACTATGATAAATGCATACGATGCTTCTGCTGTCTGGAGATATGTCCTGAAGGGGCCATAACGGTAAAGGATGGCTGGCTGAAAAGATTGATAGCAAGGTAAAACCGAGGTTAAGGCTAATATTGAGGTTGAGGGAATACTTGACCTTAACCTGTCTTAAAATAAGGAGGATTATTTTGAAGGTATCATTATTAAATCTCAAGCTCCAGTATAAGGGCATACGGGAAGATGTGTTAAAAGAGATTGAGAAGATCTGTGATAATCAGTCGTTTATCCTTGGAGAAAATGTAAAGGCATTAGAGCAGGAGATAGCTAAGTATTGCAATGCAAAATTTGCAATTGGCGTCGCTTCCGGAACAGACGCCATATTATTGCCGCTTATGGCTGCCGGTATTGGCGCCGGAGACAGGGTCATTACCACGTCATATACATTTTTTGCCACAGCAGGCTCAATTGCAAGGCTTAATGCAATTCCTGTTTTTGTCGACATAGAGCCTGATACATACAATATTGACCCGGACAAATTGGAGCATGTTATAAAAAAACAGTCCGCGGCTCAAAGGCCGCGGCTCAAGGCCATAATCCCTGTTCATCTTTATGGCCAGTGCGCTGAAATGGAGCCTATCATAAAAATAAGCAAGAAATATAAACTCGCTGTTATTGAAGATGCTGCTCAGACCATCGGCGCAACATATAAAGGAAAGATGGCAGGTTCTATAGGCGATTTCGGGAGCCTTTCATTCTATCCTTCAAAAAATCTCGGCGGTTTCGGAGACGGCGGCATGGTGACTACAAATAATGAGAAGCTGGCAGAAAAGGTCAGGATATTAAGGGTGCATGGAAGCAAACCAAAATACTATCACAAAATGGTAGGTATAAACAGCAGGCTGGATGAACTTCAGGCTGCTGTGTTAAGGATAAAGCTGAAACATCTTGAGACATGGACAAATAACAGGATAGAAAGGGCTGAGAGGTATGATACGCTTTTTAAAGATGCTGGTCTGTCAGATATAGTGTCGCTTCCGGTAAGGCGCGCATACAACCGTCATGTATTCAATCAATATATTGTAAGGGTTAAAAAGCGTGATGCATTAAGAGATTATCTGGCAAAAGAAGGCATAGGCACAGAGATATATTATCCCGTTCCATTACATCTGCAGCAGTGTTTTAAGTATCTTGGATACAAAAAGGGAGACTTCCCTGCATCTGAGAAAGCCGCAAGGGAAACACTGGCATTGCCTATTTATCCTGAACTTGTTTTAGAAGAGCAGGAATATGTTGTGAAGAAGATTGCTGAGTTTTACAGGAAATAAACATTGACTGCCGAAAGCGCGATGTGATACTGAATTACATTCAAATACTAAGAAAGTTGAGGTGAAGAATGGAGAAAGATATAGAAAATTATTTTTCAGAGTTTAAAAACACATTATCAAAGATTCAGGTTGCTGACGGAAACAACAAGGCTATTGATTTGATAAATGGATTAGAGGCAGCAATAAATTTGATTGTCTCTCAAACCTCAAAAGGCAATAAAATCATATTTATCGGCAATGGCGGAAGCGCTTCTATAGCAAGTCATCAGGCTATAGACTTTTTTAAAAACGGCGGAATGCGCGCCATCTGTTTCAACGATTCATCGCTTTTAACATGCCTGAGTAATGATTTTGGATACCAATATGTATTTGAAAAACCGATTGAAATGTTTGCTGATAATGGAGACGTTCTGGTCGCCATAAGCAGTTCAGGCAAATCCGAGAATATAGTAAGAGGTGTGGATGCCGGCAGAAAAACCGGTTGTCATATAATCACAATGTCAGGTTTTAAACCCAATAATCCCCTTCGCAGCAAGGGTAAATTAAATTTCTATGTGCCATCGGATTCTTATGGTTATGTAGAGATTGCCCATCTTATACTGTGCCATAGCATGGTGGATATGATAGTGGCTGGAAAGCAGATGAAATTACAGCCTGCATGATTATTAATCCTGGTGCAAAACAAATATCATTAAAACAGCATACGATTCATGTAGCCATAAAAAGAAAATGGATAAAGTGTTACCCTGTTCAAGAAAGGGAGTTTTGGAATGTATGATCTAATTTTAATATCGCCTATCAATACTCAACTCGGAAGATTTAAAAGATTTGTGCCTCGGAGTGTGCCGATCGGAATAGGTATCCTTGCCGGTTTTCTGAGGAAGCAAGGATTGTCAGTTAAAATAATAGACCAGGAATTGATAGACATTAATATCAATACAATAAAAGACATTTTTGAGCAGTGTAAAAAACCGCATATTGTCGGCGTCAGTGTTATGACTGCCAATGTGGCCAGCGGTTACAGGATAGCGGAACTGATTAAATCAGTTGATAAAGAGGCGGTGGTTGTATTCGGCGGAATACATGCTACGGTTATGCCTGATGAGATTCTTCAAAATGGCAATATTGATTTTATTGTTAAAGGTGAGGCGGAATATACATTTTTGGAGCTTATTCGGCAGATTCAAGGCAGCTCACTCGAACGAGATAAGTTAGAAAATATCGGTTTTGTAGAAGATGGGAAGATAGTTTACACAAAGACTTCAACCAAAATGGTGGATGTAAATGAAGTGCCGATGTTTCCTTATGATATGTATGACCCGTCTCAATATAATCTGGGTTTTATTCTAACTTCAAGAGGATGTCCATTTGATTGTATCTTTTGCAGCCAAAGGGTTATTACGAAAAGAAGCTACAGATATACTTCATCGGAACGGGTTATAGAAGAGCTTGATTATTTAATCAATGAGTTAAAGCAGCCTAATATCACATTTTTTGATGATTATTTTACCGGAAATAAAAAAAGAGTATTTGAGTTATGCGATATGATACAGAAAAAGGGTTTTCATAAGAAGGCGTCTTTTGGGGTGCAAACCCGCGGTGACAGCATCAATAAGGAACTTATGAAAGCAATGAGGGCCGCAAATTTCAACAGCTTAATGTTTGGAGTTGAGACCGCATCTGAGAATTTAATGAAATTGATTAATAAGGCTGAAACTGTGCAGGAAAATGTAGATGCTATAAAGCTTGCAAGAGAAATGGGATTTGCGGTAGAAGCCACGTTTATTTTCGGTTTTCCGACAGAAACTTTTGATGATAGGTTTGCCGCTCTTTCCCTTGCCCATGAGATGGGGATTGACAGGGCCAGGTTTAATAATGCCACGCCATATCCGGGAACGGCAATGTACGAGATGGTCAAAGATAAAATAAAGAAAGAACCGATGTGGGTCAATTTCAGTTCCGCCGGCGCTGTTACCGCAGGGATTAGGAAAAAATATCCTCTGCCTTATATTCCTGATGGTTGTACTGAAAAGGAGCTGGAAGGAACGATTCTTTTGGCAAATCTCCTGTTTTATTTGAATTTTACCAACTTAAAGAAGCTCTTTAATCCCGGGCAAAGCGGCAGCGGGAAATGGTTTGAGGTATCAAGTAAAGAGCTATTGTCTCCACGGACGCTATTTGACCTATCGCTTCTGGCTGGTACGATTTTTATAAGGGCATTTAATTATCTCTTATCAAGCAAAAACTGCCGCAAATTCTTTTTCAGAGGAATAAGACAGTAATTTTTCTAAAAAAGCCTTTTTAAATCTCTTGTTATTTGTCCTGTAGATACACTTAACTATGAAAAAAGAAGATCTTGGTAAATTTGTGAAAAGATATCCTTTAGCCACAGAGGCAATAATTGGCATAGTGGCTGTTGTATTTCTTGTATATACATTACGCTCTATGTTGATCACAGGGGAAACAACACTTATACACGATAATCTTTTGTGGAATTATCCTGTCTTTCAATTTTTTGCTGAAAATATAATCAATGGCCATTTCCCATTCTGGAATCCCTTTGATCATGGCGGCGAGCCGTTTTATCCTGTTCTTGGGCAGATGAGGCTTTTTGAACCTACTGCCCTATTAACAATATATATTGGCAAATTCTTTACAAACGATATTGTTATGTTGTTTAACTGGAATCGTTTCATCCAGAGTCTCATCATGGCCTTTGGGGTATATATTGTTTTTCGTCCGTTGGCAGCCAACCTGTTTATAAGGCTTTCTCTGATACCTATTTTACTTTACTCTTCATTTTTCCTTGGTTCATTCAGGCAAGATGCCATTTTGACTCAATTTTTATGGATTCCTTTTATTACCTGCTTTTTGCTTCGCATCATTTATTATAAAGATTATCGCTGGCATAATTGGTTGATGCTTGGCGGTATTATAGGCCTAAACTGGCAGTCATATTTCTTTACAGGCACATGGATATTTCTTTTATTTTTTTCTTTGGGTATCATATTTTTTA